>NZ_QKRU01000017.1:0-111567 GCF_003234055.1 Pseudomonas sp. 57B-090624 | reverse complement strand
GGCGGAGGGTGTGGCGGCGGCGGGGGCGATTGAGCCCCCACCGCCGTGCGACATCAGTCGTCGCTGATGGTGATGGTCGGCATGGCACCGGCGCCCATGCCGGACTGCGCGATGCGCGCGCCGACGCAGCGCGCCATTTCCTGGTAGATCATGGCGATCTGGCTTTCCGGGTCGGCGACGGTGGTCGGCTTGCCGCCATCGGACTGCATGCGGATGGCCATGGACAGCGGCAGGGAGGCCAGCAGGTCGACGCCGTACTGGGCCGCCAGCTTCTCGCCGCCGCCTTCGCCGAACAGGTGCTCGGCATGGCCGCAGTTGGAGCAGATGTGCACGGCCATGTTCTCCACCACGCCCAGCACCGGGATGTTGACCTTGCGGAACATCTCCACGCCCTTCCTGGCGTCCAGCAGGGCCAGGTCCTGCGGGGTGGTGACGATCACGCTGCCGGCCACCGGCACCTTCTGCGCCAGGGTCAGCTGGATGTCGCCGGTGCCCGGGGGCATGTCCACCACCAGGTAGTCGAGGTCGTCCCAGGCGGTCTGGGTGATCAGCTGGATCAGCGCACCGGAGACCATCGGGCCGCGCCACACCACCGGGGTGTTGTCGTCGGTGAGGAAGGCCATGGACATGACCTCCACGCCATGGGACTTGATCGGCACGAAGAACTTCTGGTCGCGCACCTCGGGGCGGGTGCCCTCGGCGATGCCGAACATGATGCCCTGGCTCGGGCCGTAGATATCGGCGTCGAGGATGCCCACGCGGGCGCCTTCGCGGGCCAGCGCCAGGGCCAGGTTGGCGGCGGTGGTGGACTTGCCCACACCGCCCTTGCCCGAGGCGACGGCTATCACGTTCTTGACGTTGGCCAGGGCCGGCACCTGGGCCTGGGCCTTGTGCGGCTCGATCACGCAGTCGACCTCGACCTTGGCCGAGTCGATGCCGTCCTGGTTCTCCAGGGCCATCTGCAGCATCTGCGCCCAGCCGCTCTTGAACAGGCCGGCGGCATAGCCCAATTCCAGGCGTACGTGGACCTTGCCGCCCTGGATGTCGACCTCGCGCAGGCAGCCGGCGCTGACCGGGTCCTGGCCAAGGTGGGGATCGGTGAATTGGCGAAGCGTGGCTTCCACCACGGCGCGGGTGACAGGCATGGAAGACTCCGGGAAAAGACCGACTGAAACAGGCGGGCATCTTAACCCAAAGCCCATGCAACAGATGAAAATGCCCCGCCGCGCCTATATAGTTACCGACTTTCCCGTGTTCCCAGTGCAGCCGATCACCATGACCGAAGCCCGCAAGATCCTCGTCACCAGCGCCCTCCCCTATGCCAACGGTTCCATCCACCTCGGGCATATGGTCGAGTACATCCAGACCGACATCTGGGTGCGCTTCCAGAAGATGCGCGGCAACCAGGCCATCTACGTCTGCGCCGACGACGCCCACGGTTCGGCCATCATGCTGCGCGCCGAGAAGGAGGGCATCACCTCCGAGCAGCTGATCGACAACGTGCGCGCCGAGCACACCACCGATTTCGCCGACTTCCTGGTGGAGTTCGACAACTACCATTCGACCCACTCGGACGAGAACCGCGTGCTGTCCAGCAGCATCTACACCAAGCTGCGCGACGCCGGCCACATCGCCACCCGCCCGGTGACCCAGTACTTCGACCCGGACAAGCAGATGTTCCTGGCCGACCGTTTCATCAAGGGCACCTGCCCGAAATGCGCGGCCGAGGACCAGTACGGCGACAACTGCGAAGTGTGCGGTGCCACCTATTCGCCCACCGAGCTGAAGAACCCCAAGTCGGCCATCTCCGGCGCCACCCCGGTGCTCAAGGAATCGCTGCACTACTTCTTCAAGCTGCCGGACTTCGACGCCATGCTGAAGCAGTGGACCCGCAGCGGCGCCCTGCAGGAGTCGGTGGCCAACAAGATCGCCGAATGGCTGGATGCCGGCCTGCAGGAGTGGGACATCAGCCGTGACGCGCCCTACTTCGGCTTCGAGATCCCCGATGCCCCGGGCAAGTACTTCTACGTCTGGCTGGATGCGCCCATCGGCTACATGGCCAGCTTCCAGAACCTCTGCGCACGCCGCCCGGAGCTGGACTTCGACGCCTTCTGGGGCAAGGACTCCAGCGCCGAGCTGTACCACTTCATCGGCAAGGACATCGTCAACTTCCACGCCCTGTTCTGGCCCGCCATGCTCGAAGGCGCCGGCTACCGCAAGCCGACCGCGCTCAACGTGCACGGCTACCTGACGGTGAACGGGCAGAAGATGTCCAAGTCCCGCGGCACGTTCATCAAGGCGCGCACCTACCTCGACCACCTGAGCCCGGAATACCTGCGCTACTACTACGCGGCCAAGCTGGGCCGCGGCGTGGACGACCTCGACCTGAACCTCGAGGACTTCGTGCAGAAGGTGAACTCCGACCTGGTGGGCAAGGTGGTCAACATCGCCAGCCGCTGCGCCGGTTTCATCCACAAGGGCAACGCCGGCCGCCTGGTGGCCGCCAACGCCGCGCCGGAGCTGTTCGCCGAGTTCAAGGCCGCTGCGCCGAGCATCGCCGAGGCCTTCGAGAACCGTGACTTCGCCCGCGCCATGCGCGAGATCATGGCCCTGGCCGACCGTGCCAACGCCTGGATCGCCGACAAGGCGCCCTGGGCCCTGGCCAAGCAGGAAGGCAAGCAGGACGAGGTCCAGGCCGTCTGCGCCGCGGGCGTCAACCTGTTCCGCCAGCTGGTGATCTTCCTCAAGCCGGTGCTGCCGAACCTCTCCGCCGCCGCCGAACAGTTCCTCAACGTCGCCCCGCTGAGCTGGGCCGACCACGAGACGCTGCTGGCCGACCACCAGCTGAACGCCTTCACCCCGCTGATGACCCGCATCGAGCCGGCGAAGATCGAAGCCATGGTCGCCGCGTCCAAGGAAGACCTGGCCGCCGCCGCACCGGCCCCCGCCGGCAATGGCGAGCTGACCAAGGACCCGCTGGCCGCCGAGATCGGCTTCGACGCCTTCGCCGCCGTCGACCTGCGCATCGCGCTGATCGAGAAGGCCGAGTTCGTCGAAGGCGCCGACAAGCTGCTGCGCCTGTCGCTGGATATCGGCGACCAGAAACGCAACGTGTTCTCCGGCATCAAGAGCGCCTACCCGGACCCGAGCAAGCTGGAAGGCCGCCTCACCCTGTACGTGGCCAACCTGGCCGCGCGCAAGATGAAGTTCGGCGTCTCCGAAGGCATGGTCCTGGCCGCCGGCCCTGGTGGCGAGGAGATCTACCTGCTCAGCCCCGACAGCGGCGCCAAGCCCGGCCAGCGCGTGAAATAAGCGCGACGGCCACCGCGAAGCGCCTGCCCGGTCACCGGCCAGGCGCTTCGTCGTTTCAGGAACCGATAAACCACGCGACACCACGCAAGGAACGCACATGATCAAGCACTGGACCCTGTCCCTGCTGCTGGCCCTCACCGCCCTGGCCGGCTGCTCCCCGTCAGAGCGCGAGTCGGGCGGCGGTGCCGCCTTCCAGGGCGAAGCCTCCAAACCCGGCGCCTTCCTCGCCTACGAGCACCAGGTGTCGATCCACCTCGCCGCCGAAAACGTCGCCCCGCGCCTGGCCGCCGCCCGGGAAGCCTGCAATGACGGGCGTTTCGGCACCTGCGACCTGCTGGCCATCGAGCAGAGCCAGGGCGGCTACCGTGCCGGCCAGCTGGTGCTGCGCATCGTGCCCGAGGGCGTGGAGAAGATGGTCGCCCTGGCCGCCGAAGGGGGCGAACTGGAAAGCCGCAACACCCGCGCCGAGGACCTGGCCCAGGCCGTGGGCGACAACGCCCGCACCCGCGAGCGCCTGGAGCGCCAGTACAAAACTCTCGAGGAGTTCCAGGGGCGCAAGGACCTGGCCGTCGCCGACCTGCTGGCCCTGGCCCGGGAAATGGCCGAGCTGGAGGTGCAGCTGGCCGCCACCAACCAGGAAGCCGCCCAGCAGCAGCGGCGCATCGCCACCAACCTGCTGACCCTGGACTTCACCACCGACCAGCAGCGCCCGAGCCGCCTGTCGCGCATCGGCGATGCCGCCGCCGGCCTGCTGGACAACGCCACCGAAGGCACCGCCCAGGCCCTGGAGATGCTCGGCTACGGCATCCCCTTCGTGATCATCCTCTTCCCCCTGGCGCTGCTGGTGCGCTGGCTGTGGCGCAAATCCACGCGTCGCGGCAAGGCCGCCGCCCAGCCCTGAGCTAGCCTTGCTGACAAGGGCCGCGACCGTGCGGCCCTGTACCGCTCCGGCAGCATCCCGGATAATGCGCGGCCTTTTCGATAGACCCCGACGCCCCTGACATGACCGACTTCATCCTCGCCCTGCTCGGCGCAGCGCTGGTCAACAACCTGATTCTCGTCCTGCCCCTGGGCACCGACGCCCTGCGCCAGCCCCGCAGCCGCAGCCTGGCGCTGGCCGGCGGCCTGCTGCTGGCGCTCGCCACGCCGCTGGCCTGGGTGCTGGACCGGCTGCTCGCGCCCCTCGGCCTCGGCTACCTGGGCATCGCCCTGTTCATCCCCGCCCTGCTGCCGCTGGCCTGGGCGAGCCTCGCCCTGCTCGCCCGCGCAGCTCCACGCCTGCCCCGCGACGGCCTGCTGCCCCTGCTGCTGGGCAACGGCGCGGCACTGGGTGCCATGCTGCTGGCCGCTGCCGGTGATTTCACCAGCGCCCTTGGCCTCGGCATCGGCGGCGGTATCGGCTTCTGGGTCGCCCTGCGCCTGTTCGACGACCTGCTGCAGCGGGTGGAGGCGGCCGACGTGCCCGCGCCCTTCCGCGGCCTGCCGGTGATGCTGATTTGCGCCGGGGTGATGGGCGTTGCCCTGCTCGGCTTCAACGGCATGGTGGCCTCATGAGCCAGGCGGAGTTGATCCAGCGCATCGACGCCCTGCTGCCCCAGACCCAATGCGGCAAGTGCGGCCACCCCGGCTGCCGGCCCTACGCCGAGGGCATGGCCCGGGGCGAGGCGATCAACAAGTGCCCGCCCGGCGGCAGCGCCACCATCATCGCCCTGGCCGACCTGCTGCAGGTGCCGACGCTGCCCCTGGAGGCCCCCGGCGGCCCGGTGCCGCCGCAGCTGGCGTTCATCCGCGAGGCCGAGTGCATCGGCTGCACCAAGTGCATCCAGGCCTGCCCGGTGGACGCCATCGTCGGCGCGGCCAAGCAGATGCATACGGTGATCGCCGACGAATGCACCGGCTGCGAGCTGTGCGTCGCCCCCTGCCCGGTGGACTGCATCGACATCCTGCCCCTGGCGGAGCCTGCGGCCAGCCTGCAGCGCCAGCACGCCGACCAGTTCCGCCGCCGCTACGAACAACGCAACCGCCGCCTCGCCCGCGACGAAGCCCGGCGCCTGGCCGAGCGCGAAGCCCGCGCCGCCAGGGCCGCCCAGGCACATGCGCGGCAGCAGGCGGCGGCCACCCCGGACCCGGTGCAGGCCGCCATCGAGCGGGTCAAGGCACAGAAGGCCGCCGCCGGCACCCGGACCGAACTGCAGAAACGTCTGAAGATCGAGGCCGCCCAGGCCCGGGTCGCCCTGGCCAAGGCCGAGAAGCAGCTGGAGGTCTACGGCACCTCCGACATCGCCGCCCAGGTGCAAGCGCTGCGCGTCGCCAACGCCAGGGCACAGGCCGCACTGGAGGCCGCCAACCAGGCACCGGTGGCAGCCTTCGACGAAGCCGCCTACAAGAAGGCCAGGATCGCCGCCGCCATGGGCCGCACCCAACTGGCCAAGGCGGAGAAGGCCTTTGGCGATGAGCCGTCGCCGGAACAACGCGCCCAACTGGAGGCGCTGCGCGCAATCGTGACCCAGGCCGAAGCCGAGCTGGATCGCCTCCAGGGCGCCCAGGCCGCCGCCCCCACCCCGGGCATGGCCGCGCTGAAGCAGGCGAAGATCGCCCTGGTCAGCCGCCGCGCCGAACTGCGCAGCGCCGAGGCGCGAGGCGCCACCGAAACCGAGCTGGGCCCCCTGCGCCAGGCCCTGGCCGACGCCGAGCAGGCGCTGCACACCGCCGAGGATGCCAGCGGCAAGACCCCGCCGGACCTGCAACGCATCGACAAGACCCCCATCGACCCGGCACTGCGGGCCCTGAAGACCGAGCTGGCCATGGCCCGCGCCGAGGTCAGCAAGCTGGAACGTCGCCAGCCCGTCGACGAACAGGCCCTGACCCGCGCCCGCGAACGCCTGGAGCGCGCCCAGGCGCAGCTCGACGGGCACGCGGCATCATGACCGAACAGCCCGGCTTCGACCCGCGCCCAGGCATGCGCCTGGTGTTGCTGGCCTGCCTGCCGGGCCTGTTCGTACTGCTCTGGCAATACGGCTGCGGCACCCTGGTGCAACTGGCCCTCGCCATCCCCACGGCGCTGGCCTGCGAGGCGCTGGCCAGGCACCTGCGCCACCAGCGCATCGCCCCGACCGACGCCTTGTTCGGCCTGGCGCCCCTGGCCGAGGGCGGCGCCCTGGTCACCGCCGTGCTGCTGGCGCTGGCGCTACCGCCCTACGCGCCCTGGTGGCTGGCGCTCTGTGCAAGCGCGAGCGCCATCCTGCTCGGCAAGTCGCTGTTCGGCGGCTTCGGCCACAACCCCTTCAACCCGGCGATGCTCGGCTTCGCCCTCGCCCTGCTGGCCTTCCCCGCACAGTTCACCCACTGGCCCGCTGCCGGTCATGCCCATGGGCTCTGGGCCGCCGTGCAACAGGTGTTCGGCGTCGGCAGCGGCCTGGTGGACGGCTGGAGCCAGGCCACGGTGCTGGACAGCCTGCGCCACAACGATCGCCTGACCATCGACGAGCTGTTCGCCGGCCACGGCGCCTTCGGCGGTGTCGGCGGGCGCGGTGTCGAGTGGGTCAACCTGGCGTTCCTCGCCGGCGGCCTGTTCCTGCTGCAGCAGCGGGTGATCCGCTGGCACGCGCCCGTGGGCCTGCTCGCCGCGCTGTTCGTCGTCGCGCTGCTGTGCTGGAACGGCAGCGGCTCGGACTCCAACGGCTCGCCGCTGCTGCACCTGTTTTCCGGCGCCACCATGCTCGGCGCCTTCTTCATCGTCACCGAGCCTGTTTCCGGCCCCTCCAGCGACCGTGCGCGCCTGCTGTTCGGTGCCGGCGCCGGCCTGCTGGTCTATGCGGTCCGCACCTGGGGCGGCTACCCGGACGGGCTGGCCTTCGCGGTGCTGGCAATGAACCTGCTGGTGCCGACACTGGAACGCCTGGCGGCGTGGAGCGAGCGCCGATGAACGGCCGCGCCCTGGTGACGCTGCTGGCCCTGGGGATGGCGGGAACCGTGCTGCTGGTCGCCCTGCAGCTGGGCCTCGCCCCGCGCATCGACGAGGCACGCCAGGCGGCCGAGGAACGCGCGCTGCTCGACCTGCTGCCGACCGGCAGCTATGACAATCACCCCTTGCGCGAGCCCGTCACCCTCCCGGATGCCGAAGCCCTGGGGCGCCCGGCGCCCGATTCGGCGTGGCTGGCCCGCCGTGAGGGTCAGGTGGTGGCGCTGCTCCTGCCCGTCACGGGGCAAGGGTACGAAGGCCCGATCCGCCTGCTGCTGGCCATCGCCCCGGACGGCCGCCTGTTGCGCAGCAAGGTGCTGGAGCACCGCGAGACCACGGGTATCGGCGACCGCATCGAGCCGTCACGCAGCCCCTGGCTGGCGAGCCTGGACGGCATCTCGCTCGGCAATCGCCCCGGGGAATGGCGGGTCAGGGCCGATGGCGGCGGGTTCGACCAGATCGCCGGTGCCACCATCACCTCGCGTGCCGTGCTCGCCGCGACCCAGGAGGGGCTGCGCTACTTCGACAGCCATCGCGAGCAATTGCTGGGAGAGGCGCCATGAAACCGGTGAGCCCCCTGGCGCTGCTCGGCCTGGCGCCGCTGCTGGGCACCAGCGACCTGCTGGTCAAGTCGCTGGGCATCACCCTGGTCGCCCTGCCGCTGCTGACGCTGTTCGGCGCGGCACTGCCCACCCTGCGCCGGCTGCTCCAGGGGCGCGCCCTGTGGCTCGGTGCCACGCTGCTCGCCGGCGTGCTGGTGGGCCTCGCCCAGTTGCTGATGCAGGCCGCAGCGTTCGAACTGCATCGGGCCCTGGGCCCCTTCCTCGCCCTGCTGGCGCTGCCTTGCCTGCTGCTGGTGGCGAGCGAGCCCGGCGGCCCCGATGCGGGCCTGCGCCAGGGGCTGGTGTTCGCATCGTTCGCCCTGGCGCTGGGCGCACTGCGGGAACTGCTCGGCCATGCCAGCCTGCTGGCCCATGGCGAATGGCTGGGCCTCGGCGCCCTGCACTGGCAGGCCGCAGCCGATGGCCTGCCGCTCTTCGTCTCGGCACCGGGAGGCCTTATCCTCCTCGGCCTGCTCCTGGCGCTCGTGCGCCTCAAACCCTAATCAGAAGCCGTCGACCATGAATGCCGCCAAACGCCTGGAAATCTTCCGCCGCCTGCATGAGGACAACCCCGAGCCCAAGACCGAGCTGGCCTATTCCTCGCCCTTCGAACTGCTGATCGCGGTGATCCTCTCCGCCCAGGCCACCGATGTCGGGGTGAACAAGGCCACGGCCAGGCTGTTCCCGGTGGCCAATACGCCGGAAGCCATCTACGCGCTGGGCGTGGAGGGGCTGTCGGAGTACATCAAGACCATCGGCCTTTACAACAGCAAGGCGAAGAACGTCATCGAGACCTGCCGCATCCTCGTCGAGAAGCACGGCAGCCAGGTGCCGCAGGAGCGCGAGGCGCTGGAGGCCCTGCCCGGCGTCGGTCGCAAGACCGCCAACGTGGTGCTCAACACCGCCTTCCGCCAGTTGGCCATGGCGGTGGACACGCACATCTTCCGCGTCAGCAACCGCACCGGCATCGCCCCCGGCAAGAACGTGCTGGAGGTGGAGAAGAAGCTGCTCAAATTCGTACCAAGGGATTACCTGCTCGACGCCCACCACTGGCTGATCCTGCATGGCCGCTACGTCTGCGTGGCCCGCAAGCCGCGCTGCGGCGCGTGCCGGATCGAGGACCTGTGCGAATACAAGGCGAAAACCTCGGACGATTGAAGCTTCATTGAATCGCCCAATGTTTCGATTGAAAAAATCTTTTTTACCGGCTCCGGCTTTGTCGCTATAAGGTGCGCCAATAGCGCCCCGCATCGTGGAGTGACCGTATGAGCACAGGCAAAGAAGAGATCGAGACCGAGGAAGACTTCGTCGCCGAAGACAGCGATGAAGGCGAAACTCCCGTCGAAGCTGCCAAGACCAACCTGACCAAGCGCCGCATCATCGACAACTACCTGGAAGAGCGCCGCCTGCAGAAGCAGTTGTCCGACTACGATTTCGACTTCTGATCTGTGAAGCCGCCCGAAAGCCCCGCCGATGCGGGGCTTTTTGTTGGCCAGCAGAAAGGGCTTTCAGTGGCTCTCCGCGTTCGCGGGGATGACGGGGTGGGGCTTGGAGCCCGGGTCCACAGGCAAGAAGGCCCCGCATCGGCGGGGCTCTTCGGGATCGAGGCGCTCAGTCGTTGCGCGAAGGCGAGAGCAGTTCGATCTTGTAGCCGTCCGGGTCTTCGACGAAAGCCAGGATGCTGGTGCCGTGCTTCATTGGACCCGGCTCGCGGGTGATCTTGCCGCCACGGGCGCGGATGTCTTCGCAGGCCTTGTAGACATCGGCCACTTCCAGGGCGATATGGCCATAGCCGGTGCCCAGCTCGTACCTGTCCACACCCCAGTTGTAGGTGAGCTCGATGACGCTGTTCTCGGCTTCGTTGCCGTAGCCGACGAAGGCCAGGGTGAACTGGCCGTCCGGGTAGTCCTTGCGACGCAGCAGGGTCATGCCCAGGACTTCGGTGTAGAAGGCGATGGATGTGTCCATGTCGCCGACGCGCAGCATGGTATGCAGCAGTCGCATCTCGGTTTCTCCTCATTGGCTTGAAACGACAAGCCCCGGCTCGTGACCGGGGCTTGGAAGGCAGCTTAAAGCCGGAAGCCCGAAGCGGGAAGTCTTCCTGCTCCAAGCTCTCGGCTTACAGCTCAGAACAGCTTGCGACCCTTGCCGGCGGCGATGCGCATGCGCAGGGCGTTGAGCTTGATGAAGCCCGCCGCGTCCGCCTGGTTGTAGGCGCCGCCGTCTTCCTCGAAGGTGGCGATGTTGGCGTCGAACAGCGAGTCGTCGGACTTGCGGCCGACCACGATGACGTTGCCCTTGTAGAGCTTCAGGCGTACCACGCCGTTCACGTTGCTCTGCGAGGCGTCGATCATCTGCTGCAGCATCAGGCGCTCGGGGCTCCACCAGTAGCCGGTGTAGATCAGGCTGGCGTACTTGGGCATCAGCTCGTCTTTCAGGTGGGCCACTTCGCGGTCCAGGGTGATGGACTCGATGGCGCGGTGGGCGCGCAGCATGATGGTGCCGCCGGGGGTCTCGTAGCAGCCACGGGACTTCATGCCGACGTAGCGGTTCTCGACGATGTCGAGGCGGCCGATGCCGTTCTCGCCACCGACGCGGTTCAGCTCGGTCAGCACCTGGGCCGGGGTCATGTCCTTGCCGTCGATGGCGACGATGTCACCGGCGCGGTAGGTGAGCTCGATGTAGGTGGGGGTGTCCGGCGCCGCTTCCGGCGACTTGGTCCACTTCCACATGTCCTCTTCGTGCTCGGTCCAGGTGTCTTCCAGCACGCCGCCCTCATAGGAAATGTGCAGCAGGTTGGCGTCCATGGAGTACGGGGACTTCTTCTTGCCGTGGCGCTCGATCGGGATGGCGTGCTTCTCGGCGTAGTCCATCAGCTTCTCGCGGGACAGCAGGTCCCACTCGCGCCAGGGGGCGATCACCTTCACGCCCGGCTTCAGCGCGTAGGCGCCCAGCTCGAAGCGGACCTGGTCGTTGCCCTTGCCGGTGGCGCCATGGGAGATGGCGTCGGCGCCGGTCTCGTTGGCGATCTCGATCAGGCGCTTGGCGATCAGCGGGCGGGCGATGGAGGTACCCAGCAGGTACTCGCCTTCGTAGATGGTGTTGGCGCGGAACATCGGGAAGACGAAGTCGCGGACGAATTCTTCGCGCAGGTCGTCGATGTAGATTTCCTTGACGCCCATGGCCTGGGCCTTGGCGCGGGCCGGTTCGACCTCTTCGCCCTGACCGAGGTCGGCGGTGAAGGTCACCACTTCGCAGTTATAGGTGTCTTGCAGCCACTTGAGGATTACCGAGGTGTCCAGGCCACCGGAATACGCCAGGACAACCTTCTTCACGTCCGCCATGCCATCAACTCCACGGGGTTGTACGAAAAACCCGTGATTCTACTGACCCTGGCGGCCAAATTACAGTGGCGCGACAGGCAATGACGACCAAGCGACAGATTCTTTCGTCCAATCGACCCGGGCAGGATTCAGGAGGCGGCGCCCTGGGTGGCCTTGTCGGCCTCGGGGATGATCGGCGCGGGCGCCGCTGCAGGGGCTTCGGCAGGGGGCGCCTCGGCCTCGCGGGACAGGCTGAGGGTGACGCGGCGGTTCTTCGCGCGGTTGGCCTCGTTGTTGTTGGGCACCAGCGGATAGCGCTCGCCGTGGAAGCGCATGACCATGTGCGACTCGGGAATGCCGTTGGCCTTGAAGTAGTCGTAGACGGCCAGGGCGCGGCGGCGCGACAGGTCGCGGTTGGTCAGGCGGTTGCCGGCGTTGTCGGAGTGGCCGTCGATTTCGAGGTGATTGACGCTGGGATCGGCCTTCAGGTAGTCGAGGATGATCTCCAGCCGGGCCCGCGCCATCTCGTCCAGCGCCGTGCCGCCGCCGGCAAAGCCGACCTGGGCGTTCTTGATCTGGTCGAAGTTGACCGGCAGCAGCTTGGTCGTGCAGGCGAGGTAGTCGTTGTAGGCCTTGTTGAACTTCACCGGCAACAGGCGCACTTCGATGGCATCCCCACCCTGCAGGGTGCGGTGGCGCACCAGCGGGCTGCGCCCTTCCAGCAGGCCGGCCAGCAGGCGGCCGCCCTGGAGCTGGGAACTGTTGAAGGGGACATCGCCATTGCCGACGCTGACCGCGCCGAGGTTGATATCGCCGCGTCCGGGCTGCCAGGGCGCCGCAGCGGCCAGCAGGGTGGCGGAGCCTGCCCCCAGCCAGCGCTCGCGGGCCTTGATGCGGAACGTCACCTGTTCACCGGCGCGACGTACGAACTCGCCGCTGCCGAAATCGGTGATCGGTTGCGACAGGCGGCATTCGAACTTGTCCCCCTCGACCGTCCACTCGGCCTTCTCCAGGCGCGTCTGGAAGGTAATGGCCATGGCCGGAAGGCTGGCGAACAGGCTGAGCAGGGCGACATAGCGCTGGCGCACGGCGGCGGGCTCCACGGGGAAATTTCTGCACTCCCCTGGGCTATCGGTGGCGTAGGGCAAAACTTGAGTGGATTCGACGCACGTCCTTGTAGGAGAGGGCCAGCCGTGGCGCCCTCCCCCGTCACATCGTGAACAGCCGCCGATGCCCTGAAACACAAGCCCCGCGTGCCCCGAAAAAGCTTTTCCGGTAGCATGCACGACGAGTTTTGCCCGCCTGGAAGCCCCCCATGTCCGACCGTTTGACCTTGCTGCGCCCCGACGACTGGCACATCCATCTGCGCGATGGTGCCGTGCTGTCCCACACAGTCGCCGATGCCGCGCGCACCTTTGGCCGCGCCATCATCATGCCCAACCTGGTGCCACCGGTGCGCAACGCCGAAGAGGCCGACGGCTATCGCCAGCGCATCCTCGCCGCCCGCCCGGCCGGCAGCCGCTTCGAGCCGCTGATGGTGCTCTACCTCACCGATCGCACCAGCCCCGAGGACATCCGTGCGGCCAAGGCTTCCGGCTTCGTCCATGCCGCCAAGCTCTACCCGGCCGGCGCGACCACCAACTCGGATTCGGGCGTGACCCGCATCGACACGATCTTCCCGGCCCTGGAAGCCATGGCCGAAGTCGGCATGCTGCTGCTGGTGCACGGCGAGGTCACCCGCAGCGAAATCGACGTGTTCGACCGCGAGAAGGTCTTCATCGACGAGCATCTGCGTCGCGTGGTCGAACGCTTCCCGACCCTGAAGGTAGTCTTCGAGCACATCACCACCCGCGATGCCGTGCAGTTCGTGGAATCGGCCTCGGCCAACGTCGGTGCCACCATCACCGCACACCACCTGCTGTACAACCGCAACCACATGCTGGTCGGCGGCATTCGCCCGCACTTCTATTGCCTGCCGATCCTCAAGCGCAACGTGCATCAGGAAGCCCTGCTGGACGCGGCCACCGGCGGCAGCGAGCGCTTCTTCCTCGGCACCGACTCGGCCCCCCACGCCAAGCACGCGAAGGAAGCCGCCTGTGGTTGCGCCGGCTGCTACACCGCCTACGCCGCCATCGAGCTCTATGCCGAGGCCTTCGAGCAGCGCAACGCGCTGGACAAGCTGGAGGCCTTCGCCAGCAAGAACGGCCCGGACTTCTACGGCCTGCCGCGTAACACCGACACCATCACCCTGGTCCGTGAAGAATGGACCGCCCCTGCGAGCCTGCCGCTCGGCGAGCAGACCGTGATTCCGCTGCGCGCTGGCGAGACGCTGCGCTGGCGCCTGCTGGAGGACAACGCGTGAGCGAAGACCTGTACGACGAAGAGCTCGACGGCAACCTGCCGCAAGGTCCCCGCCACCCGATGGCCGCCCGCTTCCGTGGCTACCTGCCCGTGGTAGTGGATGTCGAGACCGGCGGTTTCAACGCCGCCACCGACGCCCTGCTGGAGATCGCGGCGACCACCATCGCCATGGACGAACAGGGCTTCCTCTACCCGGATCACACCCACTTCTTCCGCGTCGAGCCCTTCGAGGGCGCCAACATCGAACAGGCGGCGCTGGAGTTCACCGGCATCAAGCTCGACCACCCGCTGCGCATGGCGGTTAGCGAGGAGCACGCGCTGAACGAGATCTTCCGGGGCCTGCGCAAGTCGATCAAGGCCAGCGGCTGCAAGCGCGCCATCCTCGTGGGGCACAACAGCAGCTTCGACCTGGGCTTCCTCAACGCGGCGGTGAACCGGACCGGCATCAAGCGCAACCCCTTCCACCCCTTCTCCAGCTTCGACACCGCGACCCTCGCGGGCCTCGCCTACGGCCAGACCGTACTGGCGAAAGCCTGCCAGGTGGCCGGCATCGAGTTCGATGGCCGCGAAGCCCACTCCGCGCGCTACGACACCGAGAAGACCGCCGAGCTGTTCTGCGGCATCGTCAATCGCTGGAAGGAGATGGGCGGCTGGATGGAAGACGACGACTGACGTCACGCCCCCCAACGCCCTCTATATAAGGAAGCCCGGCGATGCCGGGTTTTCTTCTGCCTGGAATCGACCGCAGCTTGGCGCCAAGCGCTATGACGCTGCGTCCTCTCACTACCGGCCTGGAACCAGCCGCCCCCACGGAAACGCTCTGGGACGGGGCCTGACGAACGGACTTTGACAATCATTCTCATTCTGATTAGTATCGCTTTCCATCAAGCCCACAACCGAGCATTGAGCCCACCCATGTACGTCTGTCTCTGCCAAGGTGTCACTGACGGCCACATTCGTGATGCGATCTATGAAGGCTGCTGCAGCTACCGCGAGGTCCGCGAGACCCTCGGCGTCGGCACCCAATGCGGCAAGTGTGCCTGCCTCGCCAAGCAGGTCGTGCGTGAAACCCTCTCGGACGTACGGAGCAGCCAGGCATCCCTCGCCTACCCTGCGAGTTTCGTGCCTGCGTGAGTTGAAGAAGTTTTGAAGAACCGGACCTGGCGTCCGGTTTTTTTATGCCTGCAATTCAAGCAGTTAGCACCAAGACGCGGAATCTAAACATTCTTATTCACATTCAAATTATCTTACATATCAATAACTTACGTTGACTTTGCCCGGCAACTGGATAAAATTCGACCACTGACACCCATTTGCACGGCAGGACTCCACATGAAAGGCGACAAGAAAGTCATCCAGCATCTCAACAAGATCCTCGGCAACGAACTTGTGGCCATCAACCAGTATTTCCTGCACGCGCGCATGTACGAGGACTGGGGCCTGGAGAAACTCGGCAAGCACGAGTACCACGAGTCCATCGACGAGATGAAGCACGCCGACAAGCTCATCAAGCGCATCCTCTTCCTGGAAGGCATTCCCAACCTGCAGGACCTGGGCAAGCTGATGATCGGCGAGAACACCAAGGAAATGCTCGCCAGCGACCTGAAGCTGGAGCTGAACGCCATTCCGGACCTGAAAGCCGCCATCGCCTACTGCGAGAGCGTCGGTGACTATGGCAGCCGCGAACTGCTGGAAGACATCCTCGAGTCCGAGGAAGAGCATATCGACTGGCTGGAGACCCAACTGGGCCTGATCGAGAAGGTGGGCCTGGAGAACTACCTGCAATCGCAGATGGACGAGTAAAGACTCCGGACATGAAAAAGCCCCGCATCTGCGGGGCTTTTCTTTTGCAGCGAGGAATCAGGCGCTGGCTTTCTTGCTCACCGCGTCCTTGATCAGCTGCTGCAGCTCACCCTTCTCGAACATCTCGGCGAGGATGTCGCTGCCGCCGACCAGTTCACCATTCACCCACAGCTGGGGAAAGGTCGGCCAGTTGGCGTAAGTGGGCAGGTTGGCGCGGATTTCCGGGTTCTGCAGGATGTCGACGTAGGCGAATTTCTCGCCACAGCCCATGACGACCTGAGCGGCGCGTGCCGAGAAGCCGCACTGGGGGGCATTCGGCGAGCCTTTCATGTACAGCAGTACGGTGTTGTTGGCGATCTGCTCTTTGATGGTTTCGATGATATCCATGGCTACCTCGGCTGAACGTTCCGACTCGTCGGTCGGCAGGATGGGCGGCATTGTAACGGAAGTCCGAGCTCAACGCTCGGACTTGCCCCGCGACATTCAGGCCGCCACCACCTCCACCGGCACGCCGTTGAGCGCGGCGTTGCCGGAGACCGCATCCAGATACCGCTCGTCGGTCAGGTCGTTGGCACTGGCCCCCGGCTGCTCGCTGGCGATGCCCATCATCACGCCCGGGCGCGCATGCCCCCAACCGTGAGGCAGGCTGACGACGCCGGCCATCATCTCCTCGCTGGCCGCCACCTCGACCTCGATCATCCCCACGCGCGAGCGCACCTTCACCCGCTGGCCATCGACCAGCCCACGACGCGCCAGGTCGCCCGGGTTCATCAGCAGCTGGTGACGTGGCTTGCCCTTCACCAGGCGGTGGTAGTTGTGCATCCAGGAGTTGTTGCTGCGTACGTGACGGCGGCCGATCAGCACCAGCCCGCCCTCCTCGGGCACGGCCTGCGTGGCGAAGCGGGCCAGGTCGTCGAGGAAGATCGAGGGGGCTGCGAGCACGCGCTTGTCGGCCGTTTTCAGGCGACCCGCCAGGTTGGGCTTGAGCGCGCCAAGGTCCAGCCCATGGGGGAAGTCCCCCAGGCGCTGCACCGAGAGCTTGTGCTCGGAACGCTCGCCATAGGGGCCGAAGCGCAGGCCCATGTCGATCATCTGCCTGGGCTCCAGGGTCGGCTTCAGCTCCACGCCGGTACGCGCCGCGAATGCCTTGGCCAGGCCGACGAAGATCTCCCAGTCATGCAACGCACCCTGGGGCTTGGCCAGCACCGGCTCGTTGAAGCGGGTGACGTTACGCACGGCGAAGAGGTTGAAGGTGGTGTCGTAGTGATCATGTTCCAGCGGCGCGGTGGGCGGCAGGATCAGGTCGGCGTAGCGCGTCGTCTCGTTGATGTAGAGGTCGATGCTGAGCATGAACTCCAGCCCGTCGAGGGCCTGTTCGAGGCGTCGCCCGTTGGGTGTGGACAGCACCGGATTGCCGGCGACCGTCACCAACGCGCGGACCTGCCCCTCGCCCGGGGTCAGCATCTCCTCGGCCAGGGCCGAGACGGGCAGCTCGCCACCGTACTCCGGCAGCCCGGAGACGCGACTCTGCCAGCGGTTGAAATGACCGCCCGAGGTGGTCGCGACCAGGTCCACGGCCGGCTCCGTGCAGAGCACACCGCCGACGCTGTCGACGTTGCCGGTGACCAGGTTGATCAACTGGATCAACCACTGGCAAAGACTACCGAAGGCCTGGGTGGAAACCCCCATGCGCCCGTAGCAGACGGCACTCCCGGCAGCGGCGAAGTCACGCGCCAGCTGGCGGATGGCGGCGGGATCGATGCCGCAACGCGGGCCCATGGCCTCGGCGGTGAACGCGGTGATGGCACGGCGGACCTCGTCCAGCCCGTCGACCGCCAGGTGCGTCGGGCGGCCAAGCCCCTCTTCGAACAGGGTATTGAGCAATGCCAGCAGGAGCGCTGCATCCTGCCCCGGCCGCACGAACAGGTGCTGGTCGGCGATGGCGGCCGTCTCGCTGCGACGCGGGTCCACCACCACCAGGCGGCCGCCGCGCGCCTTGATGGCCTTCAGGCGCTTCTCCACGTCGGGCACGGTCATGATGCTGCCGTTGGACGCCAGCGGGTTGCCGCCGAGGATCAGCATGAAATCGGTGTGGTCGATGTCGGGTATGGGGATCAGCAGGCCATGGCCGTACATCTGCTGGCTCACCAGGTGGTGGGGCAACTGGTCCACGGAGGTGGCGGAGAAGCGGCTGCGGGTCTTCAGTAGGCCGAGGAAGTAGTTGCTGTGGGTCATCAACCCGTAGTTGTGCACGCTCGGGTTGCCCTGGTACACGGCCACTGCGTTATGGCCGTGGCGCGCCTGGATGTCGGCCATGCGCTCCGCGACCAGTGCGAACGCCTCGTCCCAGCCGATGGGTTGCCACTCGCTGCCAGCGCGACGCATGGGCTGGCGCAGGCGGTCGGGGTCGTTCTGGATGTCCTGAAGGGCCACGGCCTTGGGGCAGATGTGGCCACGGCTGAAGCTGTCCTGGGCATCCCCCTTGATGGAAAGGATGTGCCGGGAGCCATCTTCCCGATCCTCGGTTTCGATGGTCAGCCCGCAGATGGCTTCGCAGAGATGGCATGCACGGTGGTGAACGGACTTGGTCATGGCCTTGCCTCATGTTCTTGTGTCGAGACGACCGGTCGGGTCGCAAGAGCAGAACTATGGAAGCAGATCGATCGGTCGGCCAGTAGATTCAACGGTATGAATCGGCAGGCATCAGGCCTGCCGATTCGCTTAGCGGGTCAGCGGATGGACTGGATGGTGCCCTTGTTGCCGGTCACCTTGGCGCTCACTTTCTTGAAGACGAAATAGTCCTGGATGGTGAGCTCGTAGCGCGGCGCCACGATCAGGTCGGCACCGGAGGATTTGACGGCCTTGAACGCGGCAGCGGATTTCACCGCCGAGATGGGATCGGGCCCGAAAGGCAGGCTGCCACCGGCATCACCGCCGTAGACCACGCCATCGGCGAACTGGGAGTCGCCGCCGAATTGCAGGAAGTGGAACAGGATGTTCACTTCGGACTGCCCGCTGATCGGCTCGCCTACCGCCACATCTGCCTTCAGGCCGGTCTTGACGTTGCCGTTGAGCGGCGAGCTCGGCTGGCTGACGTTGTAGCTGCTGCAACCGGTCATACCGGCGATAGCGACGACCAGGGCGGCAGGTACGAGGAACTTCTTCATTGGTATCTCCATGATCAGAACATGCTGGCCGGGCCCAACATCCGTAGGCGGGCCCCGCCCTCGAAACCGAGTGATTTCGAGGCGGCACAAGCTAGCAACGCGCCCTGCGTCGCATAAGTTCATGCAGGCTGATTTGTCCCTTGGAAATTTCCCAAACCCTACCTCTTCGCCGAATTTCCTTGCATTCGGTCAAGCGTTCGCGCCATCCGGTCCGGCCACGATTCCGGCAGCACGCCCTGGATACCGGTCGGGACGGTTTTCGCCACGACCTCGAGCCGACGGCCAAGAAGACGCGGGCACGCCTCTGGCACGGGGCCTTCGAGGCACTGGTTGGCAGAGTGCGACAATTCCTTATAAGATCGCGCCTCCCCCTATTCCGTCGCCCCGTGCGGCTTAGCCCGCCGGTCCCGCCTGCTTTTCCCTGAAAAAACCGACCAGGACCCGCGGCCAGAGGCAAAAAAAGGTAGTCAGCAATGAGCGCAAGGCACTTTCTCTCCCTGATGGATTGCACCCCCCAGGAGCTGAGCAGCCTGATCCGTCGAGCCATCGAGCTGAAGGACCTGCGCCACCGAGGCGTCCCCTACGAGCCCCTGAAAAGCCGCGTGCTGGGCATGATCTTCGAGAAGGCCTCCACCCGCACCCGCCTCTCCTTCGAGGCCGGCATGATCCAGCTCGGCGGCCAGGCGATCTTCCTCTCGCCCCGCGACACGCAGCTGGGCCGGGGCGAGCCGATCAGCGACTGCGCCATCGTCATGTCGCGCATGCTCGATGCGGTGATGATCCGCACCTTCGCCCACAGCAAGCTGGTGGAGTTCGCCGCCAACTCCCGCGTGCCGGTGATCAACGGCCTGTCCGACGACCTGCACCCCTGCCAGTTGCTGGCCGACATGCAGACCTTCCAGGAACACCGCGGCGCCATCCAGGGCAAGACCGTGGCCTGGATCGGCGACGGCAATAACATGTGCAACACCTATATAGAAGCGGCGATCCAGTTCGATTTCCGCCTCAACGTCGCCTGCCCCGAGGGCTTCGAGCCCAACCCGGCGTTCCTCGCCCAGGCGGGTGACCGCGTGCAGGTGATGCGCGACCCGCGCGAAGCGGTGCGCGGCGCCCACCTGGTGAGCACCGATGTCTGGACCTCCATGGGCCAGGAAGAGGAAACCGCTCGGCGCCTGGCGCTGTTCAAGCCCTACCAGGTGAACCAGGCGCTGCTTGCGCTGGCCGATGAAGCGGTTATCTTCATGCACTGCCTGCCGGCGCACCGGGGCGAGGAAATCAGCATGGACCTGCTCGACGACCCGCGTTCCGTGGCCTGGGACCAGGCAGAAAACCGTCTGCATGCGCAAAAGGCGCTGCTGGAACTTCTCGTCGAACACGCGTCCCGAGCATGAGCCACGAACTGCTTCTAAACCTGCGCAACCTGAGCTGCGGCTACCAGGACCAGCGCGTCGTACAGAACCTCAACCTGCACCTCAACGCCGGCGACATCGGTTGCCTGCTGGGGCCGTCCGGATGCGGCAAGACCACCACCCTGCGCGCCATCGCCGGCTTCGAACCCGTATTCGAAGGCGAGATCGTGCTGGCCGGCGAGGTGATCTCCAGGGCCGGCTTCACCCTGGCCCCGGAAAAACGTCGCATCGGCATGGTGTTCCAGGATTACGCGCTGTTCCCCCACCTCACGGTGGAAGAGAACGTCGCCTTCGGCATCCGCAAGCACCCCGAGCGCGAGCGCATCACCAGCGAGCTGCTGGAGCTGGTCAAGCTCGGGCACCTCGCCAAGCGCTACCCCAACGAGCTTTCCGGCGGCCAGCAGCAACGCGTGTCCCTGGCCCGCGCCCTGGCGCCGGAACCGGTGCTGCTGCTGCTCGACGAGCCCTTCTCCAACCTCGATGGCGAGCTGCGCCGCCGCCTCAGCCATGAGGTGCGCGACATCCTCAAGGCCCGCGGCACCAGCGCCGTGCTGGTGACCCACGACCAGGAAGAGGCCTTCGCGGTCAGCGACCAGGTCGGTGTGTTCCACAACGGCAACCTGGAACAGTGGGACACCCCCTACAACCTCTACCACGAGCCGGCGACCCCCTTCGTCGCCAGCTTCGTCGGCCAGGGCTACTTCATCCGCGGCCAGCAGGTCTGCCCGGATACGGTCCAGACCGAGCTCGGGGTGATCAGCGGCAACCGTGCCTACGCCTGGCCGGAAGGCAGCGCGGTGGACGTGCTGCTGCGCCCGGACGACATCGTCCCGGCGCCCGATGGCACGCTCAGGGCACTGGTGACCGGCAAGACCTTCCTCGGCGCCGCCACCCTCTACCGCCTGCAACTGCCTACCGGCACCCAGCTGGAAGCCATCTTCCCCAGCCATGCCGACCACCAGCCCGGCCAGCACGTGGGCATCCGCGTGGCCGCCGACCACCTGGTGGTGTTCCCCGCCAACGGCAGCGTCGCCACCCAGGCCATGCAGGACGAGGGCGTGCGCCGCTACAGCACGGCGAGCTGATCACGGCCGCTGTGCTTGGCCTCGTAGAGCGCCATGTCGACCCGCAGCAGGCTGTCCTCCCAAGACTCGCCGGGCCGATAGGCGCTGACTCCGAGGGACAGCGTCAGCTTCAGGCCCGGGCATTGATCCCAGTGCGCGGCGCGCACCTTGGCCTGCAAGCGCTCCAGCATCACCTCGGCGCCCGCCTCGTTGGTGCGTGAAAGCACCAGCAGGAACTCCTCGCCGCCCAGGCGCGCGACGAAGTCCACGTCCCTCACCGAATCCTGGAGCATCTTCGACAATTGCCGCAGCACCGCGTCGCCGCAGCCGTGGCCATAGTGATCGTTGACGTTCTTGAAGTAGTCCAGGTCCACCAGGCAGAGCACGAAGCCATAGTCGCCACGATCGGCCAGGGCCTTCTGCTGGGCCAGGATGTCCTTGGTGAAACGGCGGTTGTAGAGCCCGGTGAGCTCATCGGTGATGGCCAGCTTCTGGATGCTCTCCAGGGCCATGCGCAGGTCGTTGTTGCGTTGCACCAGGCTGCGCCGCAGGCCGTTCATCTCCAGCGAAAGCAGGCCGACACCGGTCAGCAGCACGAAGAACTCCACCGCCTGGATCGCTTCGCTGTGCAGGTCGAGTTCCCGCCCCGAGGCGACCAGCGAGCTGATGAGCAGGGCGTAGCACACAGCGGTCAGCAGGATCACCAGCAGGAAGCCGCGCAACTGCAGGCGGAAGGTGCCGAACATCAGCACCAGCAGGACCGTCATCAGAAACAGCAGGCGCAGCTCGCCGGCATGGTAGGCGGTGGCGAAGATCACGCAGATCGCCCAGCTCATCAGCGGCAGCGTCAGGCTGGGATCGTGGAAGCGCAGGTTGAGGTTGCTGCGCACCAGGGCCAGGAATGCCAGGCAACTGAGCCCGACCAGGCCCGTGAGCACCAGCATGCCGACCAGGCTCAGGCCCAGGTAACCGGCGGCGTGCGCCGACCAGCACAACAGCAGGAACAACAATGATGCACCGCTGGCCAGCGATACCCTTCGCAGGCGCAGCAGCTGATGTCGGGAGGGCTGCATGGGCTCCCCTTTCTTGGCGATGAATGGCCGGGAGTATAGACAGGCGTCGTGATCCCGCCGCCGATCAGGGCGTCGTCACGCCATAGCTGCGCATCAGGGCATCCAGCCGGCCTGACGCCCGATAGCGCTGCAGCCCCTCCTCGAACAGGGCGTTGTAGCGCGCGCTGGCCTCGATGGCGGGGGAAAACGCCAGGTAGATGGGCACATCCGGGGCGCGGCAGCCCGCCGCCTGCAGGCGATCCTGCTGACGGGTGCGGGCCAGCAGGTTCTCCATCACCCAGCTGTTCTCCACCGTGGCGTCGAGGCGCCCGAAGCGCACCTTCTCCACGTTCATCTCCAGAGCCTGCTCGCCCGAGACCACCTGCACCCGGTCGCCTTTCGCGCGGTGCAGGCGGACGTAGGCATCGATCTCCTGCCCGTAGCTGTAGCTGTTGATGGTGCCCAGGCGCACCTGTGCGAGCGAACCCAGCCCCTGGTAGCGCCAGGTCGCCCCCTGGGCGACGTAGAAGCACATGCGCGAGATGCCCGGCGCCGTGGGCGTGTAGAGGAAATCGGGAGCGTCCTGGATACCGGCGCCGATCACCGCGTTGAGCTTGCCGGTGCGGGCATCGCTGATGGCGCGCGCCCAGTTGACCACCCGGTACTCAACCTGGATGCCGGACTCGGCGAAGATGTCCCGCGCCAGCTCGACGAAGATACCCGGCTTGGCCGAGCCGGGCGCACAGTTGATCGGGCACCAGATATCGCCGGCGATGACCACCGTCTCGGCCCGCACGGGGCCGATGGCGAACAACGCGGCCAGCCCGAAGGCCAGGCCGCGCACGCGGCGATGACGAAAAGCATCCCTGAAATACACGTAGAACTCCCTGTATCGCGACCAGCTCCAGAGCGCAGCTTACGCCTCGCTGGCCTCGCTGCGTACCCGTTGGACGGCATCCAGCCATCCTTCGTAAAGCCTGGCCCGGTGCGCGCTCGCCATGTGCGGGGTGAAACGCTGCTGGCGATGCCAGTGCCGGGCGATCTCGTCGAGGTCGCGGTACAGCCCCGCCTTCAGGCCCGCCAGGTAGGCGGCGCCCAGGGCGGTGGTCTCGGTGACCTCGGGGCGTTCCACCGCCACACCGAGGATATCGGCGAGGAACTGCATCACCCAGTTGTTTTCCACCATGCCCCCGTCCACCCGCAGCGCGCTGGGCGCCGCGGCGCCGTCCTGGCCCATGGCTTCGAGCAGGTCGCGGGTCTGGTAGCAGACCGACTGCAGGCCGGCGGTGACGATTTCCTTGATCCCGGTATCGCGGGTCAGGCCGAAGATCGCGCCACGGGCTCGCGGGTCCCAGTAGGGCGCGCCAAGGCCGGTGAAGGCCGGCACCAGGTAGACGCCGCAGGCATCGCCGGTCTGCTCGGCCAGGGCCTCGGTATCGCGGGCATGGCTGATCAGCTTGATGCCGTCGCGCAGCCACTGCACCGCCGCGCCGGCGACGAAGATGCTGCCCTCCACCGCGTAGGTGACCTTGCCGTCCAGGCGGTAGCCGACCGTGGTGAGCAGGCGGTTGCGCGAGGTGACGGGCGTCCCGCCGGTGTTCTGGATCAGGAAGCAGCCGGTGCCGTAGGTGCTCTTGACCATGCCCGGCTGGAAGCAGGCCTGGCCGATCAGCGCGGCCTGCTGGTCGCCGGCCATGCCCAGCACCGGGATGGCCGCGCCCAGCAGCGGCGCGTCGGTGGTGCCGAAGTCGGCGGCGCTGTCGAGCACCTCCGGCAGCAGGCTGGCGGGGATCTCGAACAGCTTGAGCAGCGCCTCGTCCCACTGCTGGGTGTGGATGTTGAAGAGCATGGTCCGCGACGCATTGGTGGCATCGGTGCGGTGCGCCTTGCCGCCGGTCAGCCGCCACAGCAGGAAGCAATCCACCGTGCCGAAGCGCAGCTCGCCCTGCTCCGCGCGTTCGCGGGCCCCCGGCACGTTGTCGAGGATCCAGCGCAGCTTGGTGGCGGAGAAATAGGGGTCGATCAGCAGGCCGGTACGGCGCGACACCTCGTCCTCGTGGCCGGCCTCCTTCATCGTCGAGCAATAGTCGGCGGTACGCCGGTCCTGCCAGACGATGGCCGGGTGGATCGGCGTGCCGGTCGCGGCGTCCCACACCAGGGTGGTCTCGCGCTGGTTGGTGATGCCGATGGCGGCGATATCCGCAGCCGGCATCCCGCTCTTCTGGATCGCCTCGCGGCAGACCTTGAGCGTGGTCAGCCAGATTTCCTCGCCGTCATGCTCGACCCAGCCGTCCTTGGGGAAGTACTGCTTGAACTCCTGCTGGGCGCGCGCCACGGGCAGGCCCTGGGCGCTGAAGACGATGGCACGACTGCTGGTCGTGCCCTGATCGATGGCAAGTAGGTACTGGGCCATATGCAGGCTTCCTTGTTGTTATGGGGGCGTCACTCGCGGCCGATCGCCGCGAACTGCGCCTGGGTGTGCTGGGCCAGGGTGTCCGCACTCAGCTCGACCTCCAGGCCACGCCGGCCGGCGCTGACATGGATGGTCGGGTGCGAACGGGCCGATTCGTCGATGAAGGTGCGCAGGCGCTTCTTCTGCCCCAACGGGCTGATGCCGCCCACCAGGTAGCCGGTGGCGCGCTGGGCCGCGTCCGCCGCCGCCATGTCCACCTTCTTGGCCCCGGCTGCATGGGCCAGCGCCTTCAGATCGAGGGTGCCGGCCACCGGTACCACGGCCACCAGCAGCTCGCCCTTCTCGGTGGCGGCCAGCAGCGTCTTGAACACCCGCGCCGGGTCCAGGCCGAGTTTCTCGGCCGCTTCCAGCCCGTAGGAAGGCGCCTTGGGATCGTGGGTGTAGCTGAGCACCCTGTGCTCGGCCTTGGCTTTCTTCAGCAGATCGATGGCAGGCGTCATGTTCGATAGTGAAAACAGGAGGGCGAATTGGGCGTACCTTAGCTGAAAAGTCGCCGTTCGGCAGCACGTCGCTATAATGCGCGACAAAAATCCGGAAGCCCTTCCCATGACCTTGGCGCCCCGCCAGCAGGAAATCCTCGACCTCGCCCGCGACCGTGGCTACGTCAGCATCGACGAGCTGGCCCAGGCGTTCGCCGTGACCCCTCAGACCATCCGTCGCGACATCAACCAGCTCGCCGAGCAGGGCCTGCTGCGACGCACCCACGGCGGCGCCGCCAGCGAGGCGTCGAGCATCCAGAACACCGCCTACGCCATGCGCGCCGGGCAGATGCGCGACGAGAAGCAGCGCATCGCCGAGGCCGTGGCGGCGCTGATCCCGGACCACGCCTCGCTGTTCATCAACATCGGCACCACCACCGAGGCCATCGCCCGGGAACTGCTGGGCCACAAGGGCCTGAAGGTGATCACCAACAACCTGCACGTGGCCGCGCAACTGGCCGACCGCCCGGACTTCGAGGTACTGGTGGCCGGCGGCACGGTGCGCAGCGACGGCGGCATCGTCGGCCAGTCGGCGGTGGACTTCATCCAGCAGTTCAAGGTGGACTTCGCCATCGTCGGCATCAGCGGCATCGACGACGACGGCAGCCTGCTGGATTTCGACTACCAGGAAGTGCGCGTCTCCCAGGCCATCATCGACAACGCCCGCCAGGTCCTGCTGGCCGCCGACTCCAGCAAGTTCGGCCGCAACGCCGTGGTCCGCCTGGGTTCCATCGCGCTGGTCGACCGCATGATCACCGACCACGCGCCCTCCCCCGCCCTGGCCCGCCTGATGGCCGAACACAAGGTCCACCTCGACCTGGTCTGAGCGCCGTCGCCGCCCATTTCCTTTCGTCGCCCACCCGCCGGCCACTGCGCCGGCGGGCTGGCGATTTCATGCGTATTCGTCTAGCATTTTTCGAAAACGAACATTCAAAGTTCACTTTCGACTTCCGGTGCCCCGCATGAACCCTCCGATGAGCCGCAAATCGCCCATTTCCGAAGTCTATGACCTCGCCGTCGTCGGCGGCGGCATCAATGGCGTGGGCATCGCCGCCGATGCGGCGGGCCGTGGGTTGTCCGTTTTCCTTTGCGAAAAGGACGACCTCGCCCAACACACCTCCTCCGCCAGCAGCAAGCTGATCCACGGCGGGCTGCGCTACCTGGAGCACTACGAATTCCGCCTGGTGCGCGAGGCGCTGGCCGAGCGCGAGGTGCTGCTGGCCAAGGCGCCACACATCGTCCGCCCCATGCGCTTCGTGCTGCCGCACCGCCCGCACCTGCGTCCGGCCTGGATGATCCGCGCCGGCCTGTTCCTCTACGACCACCTCGGCAAGCGCGAGAAGCTGCCGGGTTCCCGCGGCCTGAAGTTCGGTGCCGGCAGCCCGCTGAAGGCGGACATCGCCCGGGGCTTCGAATATTCCGATTGCTGGGTCGACGACGCCCGCCTGGTGGTGCTCAACGCCATGGCCGCCCGCGAGCGCGGTGCCCACGTCCACCCCCGTACCCGCTGCGTCAGCGCCCGTCGCAGCAAGGGCCTGTGGCACATCCACCTGGAGCGCGCCGACGGCACCCTGCTGTCGATCCGCGCCCGCGCCCTGGTCAACGCCGCCGGCCCCTGGGTCGCGAAATTCATCAAGGACGACCTCAAGCAGAAATCGCCCTACGGCATCCGCCTGATCCAGGGCAGCCACATCGTCGTGCCGAGGCTGTACGAGGGTGAACACGCCTACATCCTGCAGAACGAGGATCGGCGCATCGTCTTCGCCATCCCCTACCTCGAGCGCTTCACCCTGATCGGCACCACCGACCGCGAATACCAGGGCGACCCGACCAAGGTGGCCATCAGCGCCGAGGAAACCGCCTACCTGCTGGACGTGGTCAACCGCCACTTCAAGCAACAGATCGGCGAGAAGGACATCCTGCGCACCTACTCCGGCGTCCGCCCGCTGTGCGATGACGAGTCGGACGACCCGTCCGCCGTCACCCGCGACTACACCCTGTCCCTGGAGGCCCATCCGGGCGAGGCACCGCTGCTCTCGGTGTTCGGCGGCAAGCTCACCACCTACCGCAAGCTGGCCGAATCCGCCCTGGCCCAGCTGGCACCCTTCTTCCCCAATGCCAAGCCGAGCTGGACCGCCAGCCAGCCGCTTCCCGGCGGCGAACAGATGAACAGCCAGGCCGACCTGGCCGAAGCCCTGTGCAACCGCTTCGGCTGGCTGCCCGACAGCCTGGCGCGGCGCTGGGCCGGCACCTACGGCAGCCGCACCTGGGCGATGCTGGACGGCGTGCAGAACCTCACCGACCTGGGCGAACACCTGGGCAGTGGCCTGTACGCACGTGAAGTGGATTACCTGTGCCGCGAGGAGTGGGCCACCGGCCTGGACGACATCCTCTGGCGCCGCACCAAGCTCGGCCTGTTCATGACCCCCGGCCAGCAGGAGCGCCTCGCCCAGTACCTGCTCAATCGCCCCAAGGCCGACGCCGCCTGAGACGGAATACCCTCGTAGGGTGGGCCGGGCGGCGTTCCGCTTCAGCCCACCAACAGCGAAGCGGTAAGCGGTTCCGGGAAGAAATGGTCATGCCGCAGGGGGCCTGGGCTTCAGCCCGGGAAGCCTGGCGCGAAGTGGGGGATGAGCGGATGACCCTGGAGCGTCCATCGGTGGGCTGAAGCCCACCCTACCCCTCTCCAGCGATGAGTTCACAGCTGCGCCACGTGCCCATCCACCTGCCGATGGGCCAGCAGGTGCGGCAGTACCGCCGCCAGCAGGGGCTCCTTGAACGCCTCCTGGAAGCGATGGGCCAGCCCCGGGATCAGCTTCAGCTCCGACCCCTTGATATGCGCCGCCACATGCACGCCATGCATCACCGGCAGCAGCGGGTCGGCGGTGCCGTGCACCACCAGGGTCGGCACGCTCAGGCGGTTGAGCATCTCCACCCGGCTCGGTTCGGCGAGAATCGCCAGCATCTGCCGCTGCACACCCTCGGGGTTGAAGGCACGGTCGTAGGCCCGCGCCGCCTGTTGCAACAGCTGCGCACGGTCATCGGCCACGTCCGGGCTGCCCAGTGCGGCCAGCAGATCGGCCTGCTGCTCCAGCGCCACCTCGCGGCTCGGCGCCTCGCGACGGGCCAGCAGGGCGATCAGCGCATGGCTCGGAGCCGGCAGCCCCTGGGCGCCGGAACTGGTCATCACCAGGGTCAGGCTCAACACCCGCTCCGGCGCAATATCGGCCACATGCTGGGCGATCATCCCGCCCATGCTCGCGCCCAGTACATGGGCCTGGCGGATGTTCAGGGCGTCCATCAGGCTCAGCGCGTCCCCGGCCATGTCACGCAGGCTGTAGGGCGCCTGCACCGGGAAGCCCAGGCGGTAGCGCAGCGCCTCATAGGTCAGGTTGGCGGCAGGTTCAGGGTGACTCCAGGCGGACAGGCCGACATCGCGGTTGTCATAGCGGATCACCCGGAACCCTTGCTCGCAGAGCGCCGCCACCACCTCGTCCGGCCAGTGGATGAGTTGCCCGCCCAGCCCCATGATCAGCAGCAGGGCCGGGTCCTTTTCCTCGCCGATGCTCTGGTAGGCCAGGCGCACCTCGCCCAGGTGCACGGTCTCCGTCGGCACCTGCGTATCGCAGCGCGCGGAGGCAAAGGCGGGCAGGCCGCACAGCAAGGCGGCGAGAAAAATGAAAAGGCGCATGATGAAAATCCAGAACGCAAAACCCCAGTGAAACGCGATTCTGATGAATCCCTTTCGCTCGCACTGCCACACAACCGTGACAATTTCATGAAGGGCGCCCAACGGTCGTTGCAGGCTCGTGCAAGGCCTCTTGCCGGGCAGCTCGTAGCGATTTCATTCCAGCGTATCGACAACGCTACAGCGGCTGCAGGCCATGGCAGCCGTGTGTCTGACTGCCGCCGGGCCTCCCGGGTTCGAACGGCTGTAGCGAAAACCCTACAGCGGTGCCGCAGCGCGAGGCCGGCCCCGCGAGCAACCCCTTGATAAACCTGGCTTTCCCGGCACTGGCACCGCCCTTGCTACCGCTCTCCCAGGACCATGACCGAGGACGTCCCATGTTCAGCAAGCACGACCAGATCCAGAGCTACGACGACGAACTGTTCAGCGCCATGCAGGAAGAGGAGCGCCGCCAGGAAGACCACATCGAGCTGATCGCCTCCGAGAACTACACCAGCCAGCGGGTGATGCAGGCCCAGGGCAGCGGCCTGACCAACAAGTACGCCGAGGGCTACCCGGGCAAGCGCTACTACGGTGGCTGCGAATACGTCGACAAGGTCGAGCAGCTGGCCATCGACCGCGCCAAGGCCCTGTTCGGCGCCGACTACGCCAACGTCCAGCCGCATTCGGGCTCCTCCGCCAACGCCGCCGTCTACCTGGCGCTGATCAATGCCGGCGACACCATCCTCGGCATGAGCCTGGCCCACGGCGGCCACCTGACCCACGGCGCCAAGGTGTCGTCCTCGGGCAAGCTGTACAACGCCGTGCAGTACGGCATCGACACCCGCACCGGGCTGATCGACTACGACGAGGTCGAGCGCCTGGCCGTCGAGCACAAGCCGAAGATGATCGTCGCCGGCTTCTCCGCCTACTCCAAGACCCTCGACTTCCCGCGCTTCCGTGCCATCGCCGACCAGGTCGGGGCGCTGCTGTTCGTCGACATGGCCCACGTCGCCGGCCTGGTGGCCGCCGGCCTGTACCCCAACCCGCTGCCCTACGCCGACGTGGTCACCACCACCACCCACAAGACCCTGCGCGGCCCGCGCGGCGGCCTGATCCTCGCCCGCAGGAACGAGGAGATCGAGAAGAAGCTCAACTCCGCCGTGTTCCCCGGCGCCCAGGGCGGCCCGCTGATGCACGTGATCGCCGGCAAGGCGGTGTGCTTCAAGGAGGCGCTGGAGCCTGGCTTCAAGACCTACCAGGCGCAGGTGATCAAGAACGCCCAGGCGATGGCCCGGGTGTTCATCGAGCGTGGCTACGACGTGGTCTCCGGCGGCACCGACAACCACCTGTTCCTGGTCAGCCTGATCAAGCAGGGCCTGACCGGCAAGGACGCCGACGCCGCCCTGGGCCGCGCCGGCATCACCGTGAACAAGAACGCCGTGCCCAACGACCCGCAATCGCCCTTCGTCACCTCCGGCGTGCGCATCGGCACCCCGGCCATCACCACCCGTGGCTTCAAGGAGCCGCAGAGCATCGCGCTGGCCGGCTGGATCTGCGACATCCTCGACCACCTCGGTGACGCCGATGTCGAGGCCCAGGTGGCCAGGCAGGTCGCGGCCCTCTGCGCGGACTTCCCCGTCTATCGCGGCTGATCCCGGCCCGAACGCAAGGCGGCCCCAGGGCCGCCTTTTTCATTCCCGGTTCGCCAGGCCAGGCAATTCTCGACAGCCGCCCTTCCATGAGGGAGACTCACCTTCCTTCCGCCCGCCACGAATTTCATTCATAGAGCCGCCGACATGCTGGAACTGCGCCATCTCAAGACCCTGCACGCCCTGCGCGAAGCCGACAGCCTGGTGGAGGCCGCCGAGCGCCTGCACCTCACCCAGTCGGCCCTCTCCCACCAGTTCAAGGAACTGGAGGAGCGCCTGGGCATGCAGCTGTTCGTGCGCAAGACCAAGCCGGTGCGCTTCACCAGCGCCGGCCTGCGCCTGCTGCAACTGGCCGACTCGCTGCTGCCGCAGCTGCGCGCCGCCGAACGCGACATCGCGCGGCTGGCCGGCGGTACTGCCGGTCGCCTGCACATGGCCATCGAATGCCACAGCTGCTTCCAGTGGCTGATGCCGACCATCGACCAGTTCCGCGACGCCTGGCCGGAAGTGGAGCTGGACCTGGCCTCGGGCTTCTCCTTCGCCCCGCTGCCAGCCCTGGCCCGGGGCGACCTCGACCTGGTGGTGACCGCCGACCCCGTCGACCTGCCCGGCATCACCTACGTGCCGTTGTTCACCTATGAAGCCCTGCTGGCCGTGGCCAACCAGCACCCTCTGGCGAGCAAGCCTTATGTGGTGCCCGAGGACCTGGAGACGGAAACCCTGATCACCTACCCGGTGGAACGCGACCGCCTGGACATCTTCACCCGCTTCCTCGAACCGGCCGACATCGAACCCGCCCAGGTGCGCACCTCGGAACTCACGGTGATGATGATGCAACTGGTCGCCAGCGGCCGTGGCGTGTGCTGCCTGCCCAACTGGGCGCTGCACGAATACAGCTCGCGCGGCTACGTCACCGCCAAGCGCCTCGGCGAGAAATCCCTCTACGCCACCCTCCATGCCGCCATCCGCTCGGACATGCTCGACGCCCCCTTCATGCGCGACTTCCTCCTCACTGCCAAGGACACCTCCTTCGCCACCCTCGAAGGCGTCAGCGCCGCGCGTTGATGCGCAACCCACCGACACCATCCCTGTAGTGCGTAGGGTGGACCGCGCTTCACCGGTCCACCGTCGGGGCTAACCACTACACCGCTGGTGGACGCAAAAAAGCGACGTCCACCCTACAGTGCCCCTTGCCGAGCGTAGGGTGGACCACGCTTCACCGGTCCACCGTCGGAGCCACCCGCAGCACCGCTGCCGGACGCAAAAAGCGACGTCCACCCAACGCATGCAGTAGCCCGGACCTCAGTCCGGTAAAGGTCCCCCGGGCTACGTGCGCTAGAACAACGCCAGGCTGTAGCTCAGGATCACCCGGTTCTCGTCCACGCCCCGGCCCACGCTGGTGCGGTAGACGGCGTTGCGCCAGGTCAGCCCCAGGTCCTTGAGCGGGCCGCTCTGCACCACGTACCTGAGGTCCGTGTCGCGCTCCCAGCCATGCACCGAGCGGCCGTCGCCCAGCTCGCCGTCCCCGGCCTTGAAGTAGCGGGTCATCAACGCCAGGCCCGGCACGCCCAGGGTGGCGAAATCGAAGTCGTAGCGCAGCTGCCAGGAGCGCTCGCCACGCTCGGCGAAGTCGTAGTACTGGCCGAAGTTGACCAGGTAGGCGTCGGCCCCCTGCACGTAGGGGAAGGCCGTGCGGCCGCTCATGCGCTGCAGACCCAGGCCCAGTGCATGGCCATCGTGACGGCGGTAGGTGAACAGCGCGCCGAGGGCGCGGTTGTCGATCTCGCGGCGCCAGCCGGTGCCGGCATCGCGGCTGTCGAACAGGCGCAGGTCCAGCTCCAGGCGGTCCTCGCCCAGGGGCACGCGGCCCTTGAGGCCGAAGAAATCCTGCCGGTAGAGGTCTTCCAGTTCGGCATGGTGGTAGCTCAGCGTCCAGCCGGGGCGTGCCTCCCAGTCCACCCCGGCCAGGTCCAGGTGGCCGGCGCGCGGCCCGGCGGTGAAGCGCTTGTTGCGGTTGTACAGGGCCAGGTCGCTGCGCCCGCCCTCGTTGCGCTGGCTCACCTCGTCCAGCCGCGCCAGGGTGAAGCCCAGGCCCTCCCATTCGCGGGATTCCACCAGCCCGCCGTGGAAGGTCTGCGGGAACAGCCGACCGTTGTTGGGCTGCAGGGTGGGCAGCCTGGGCACCAGGGCGCCGAGCTTCAGCTCACTGCGCGACACCCGCGCCTTGAAGGTCCCGTCGAGGCGGCCGTAGTCGTCGGCGGCGCGGCCATCGTCCTGCACCGCCAGCAGCCCGGTGCCGGAGCGCCCCTTGCCGGAGTCCAGCTTCAGGCCCAGGCGCCCCATGGCGTCGAGGCCGAAACCGACGGTGCCGGCGGTGTAGCCGGAGCGATAGTCGAGGAGGAAGCCCTGGGCCCATTCCTCGTGCCGCGAGTCGCCCGCGCCATCACGGAAATCGCGGTTCATGTAGAAGTTGCGCATCTGCAGGGTGGCGCTGGAGGCCTCGATGAAACCATCGGCGGCCAGGGCCCAGGGGGCCGCGCCGCCCAGCAGCAGGGCAGTGAATGCAGCGGGGTGTTTCTTGTTGTTATGCATGGTGCTCTCCAAGGCTCGGGGCGAACGGCGGGCGCGCCCTCCATCACGAAGCGCTCAAGGGCGCTCCAGGACCACGGCCACGCCCTGGCCCAGCCCCACACCGAGGCTGACCAGGGGGACGCGCGGGTTCTTGCATTGCAGGGTGCGGCAGACGGTCAGCGCCGGGCGCGCGCCGGAGGCGCCCGGCGAATGGCCGAGGGCGATGGCACCGCCGTGGCGGCCGATCGGAGTGCGCAGGCCTGCATGGATAGAGGCGTCGAGCATCAGTCTTCTCCCGAATGGGGTGGCTGTCCGGTGTGCAGCAGGGACAGGCCCAGCCGCGCGCGGCGGCGCAGCCAGGGGCTGGGGCGGTAGCGCGGGTCACCGCTGAGGGCGTGCAGGCGCTGGAGGATCGACAGCACCCGCGCCGGCCCCAGGCGGTCACCCCAGGCCAGCGGGCCGTGCGGGTAGCCGAGGCCAAGGCGCACGGCCAGGTCGATATCGGTGGGCGTGGCGATGCCCTGCTGGGCGATGTCGCACGCCAGGTTGACGATACCGGCCAGGGTGCGCTGGACCACGAAGCCCGCGCTGTCGCGGATCACCGTGACCCTGGCGCCATCGGCCGCGAACAGGGCTCGCGCGGCCTCCAGGCAGCCCGCCCCGGTGGCGGGCGTGGGCATCAGGCAGCGGTGCGAGGCCCGCTCTGCCAGGGCGTCGAAGGCCACCACGCGCGTGGGGTCGAGTTCGAAATGCAGCGCCGCTTCGGAGGCGTCCAGGCCCAGGGGGGCGAGCAGGCAGAGCGCGTCGGCGGAAGGCCGCTCGCCCTCCTCCAGCTCCGCGCCCAGGCCGCTCAGCCAGGGGCGCAAGAGCGCGGCGTCGAAGCCCTCGTCCAGCCCCAGCCACACCGGCATCCGCGGGCCGCTGGCGCGCGGTTGCGGAACCGGCTCGGCAACCGCCGGATAGCGATGGAAACCACGCCCGCTCTTGCGCCCCAGGTGGCCGGCGGCCAGGCGCTGGCGCAGCATGGGGTGCGGGCGGTAGCGCGGCTCCTCGTAGAACTGCCGGTAGATGGATTCCATCACCGGCACGCTGACATCCAGCCCCACCAGGTCCATCAGCTCGAAAGGCCCCATGGGGAAGCCCGCGCCATCGCGCAACAAGGCATCCACCTCGGCCGGCGCCGCCACGCCCTCGGCGAGGATGCGCAGCGCCTCGGTGCCAAAGGCGCGCCCGGCATGGTTGACCAGGAAGCCCGGCGAGTCCTGCGCCCGCACCGGCTGGTGCCCCAGCCGCCGCACCAGCGCCAGCAGGCGCTCGACCACGCACTCGTCGGTGGCGAGCCCCGGGATCACCTCCACCAGGCGCATGCGCGGCACCGGGTTGAAGAAGTGCAGCCCGGCTACTCGCCCCGGCGCCTCGCAGGCCGCCGCGATGGCGGTGATCGACAGCGACGAGGTGTTGCTGGCGAGAATCGCCTCGCTCCCCAACAGCGCCTCCAGCTGGCGGAACAACGCCTGCTTGGCAGGCAGCTCCTCGACTATCGCCTCCACCACCAGTTGGCAGCCGGCCAGGCCCTGCAACCCCTCCACCGGCAGCAGGGCGAGGCGGGCCTGTTCCAGCTGGGCGTCGCTGGCCCGGCCCTTGTCCCGCCGCTTCTCCAGCTCGGCAAGGATGCGTTCGCGGGCCTGTACCGCCGCATCGGGCCGCATGTCATGCAGCCGCACCTGCAAGCCGGCGCAGGCCGCCAACTGGGCGATGCCCTGGCCCATGGCGCCGCAGCCGACCACGCCGAGGCGGGTGATTTCTTTCCCGTTCATCGGCCCTGGTACTCCGGCTCGCGCTTGGCGAGGAAGGCGCGCATGCCCTCCTTCTGGTCCTGGCTGTCGAACAGCAGCTGGAAGGCCTGGCGCTCCAGCAGCAACGCGCTCTCCAGGGGCAGGTCGGCACCGTCGCGCACCACCGCCTTGATCTGCGCCACGGCCAGCGCCGGCAGGCGGGCGATCTCTTCGGCCAGGGCCAGCGCGCGGGGCAGCGCGTCGTCCTCCGCCAGCTCGCTGACCAGGCCCATGGCCAGGGCCTCCTCGGCCCCCACCAGGCAACCGGTCAGCAGCAGGCGCAGGGCCCGGTACTTGCCCACTGCGCGCACCAGGCGCTGGGTGCCACCGGCACCGGGCATGATGCCGAGGCGCACCTCGGGCTGGCCGAAGCGCGCCGTGGCACCGGCAACGATCAGGTCGGCGTGCAGCGCCAGCTCGCAGCCGCCGCCCAGGGCCAGGCCGTTGACCGCCGCGATGATTGGCGTGCGGCATTGCGCCAGGGCCTGCCAGTAGCGCTCCACGCGGCGTTGCTGGACCTGCAGCGGGCCGGCCTCCACCAGCTCGCCCAGGTCCGCCCCGGCGGCGAACACCGTGGGGCCACCGCTGATGACGATGACCCGCACCGACGGGTCGTCATCCAGCCCTTGAACCGTTTCGGCGAGCGTGCGCCGCAAGACCAGGTCCAGGGCGTTGCGCCGCTCCGGGCGATCCAGCGTCAGCAGGGCGATGCCGGCGCCGGGGTGTTCGAGCCGCAGCGGAGGCGGCGGGCAAACGCGTTCTTCATGGACCCTCATGACGATCTCCGATCAGTTCTCTGTGCAGGGGGGGAACGGGGGTGCGTCAGCCGCGCACGATCCCGCGTTGGATCAGGTCGTCGACCTGCCCGGCATCCAGGCCGAGGCCATCGAGCAGCTCGCGGCTGTGCTGGCCCAGGCCCGGCGGCGGGCGGCGGTACTGCGCCGGGGTGCGCGAAAGCTTCACCGGCGAGGCGATACCGCGGTAATCACCCAGCTCCACCAGCATTGCCCGGTGGCGGGTGTGCGGATGGGCGATCGCCTGCTCCACCGTGGTCACCGCGCCGCAGGGCACGCCCAGGCGGATCAGCGCCTCGGCCAGGGGCGGGCCGTCATGGCTGGCCAGATGGCTTTCGAGCGCCGCCTTCAGCGCCTGGCGATGCACCGAGCGGCTGCCGTTGTCGGCGAAGCGCGGGTCGTCCAGCAGGGCCTCGGCGCCCAGGTGTTCGCAGAGCCGGGCGAACTGCCGGTCGTTGCCCACGGCGAGGAAGATCGGCTCGCCGCCGGTGCGGTAGCTGTCGTAGGGGGCGATGTTGGGGTGGGCGTTGCCGCTGCGCGGGGTCACCCGGCCCGAGCCGAAGTAGTTGGGCAGGTGCGGGTGCAGGAGCGACAGGCCGCAGTCGTAGAGGGTGATGTCCACGGACTGGCCGCGCCCGCTGCGCTGCCGCTCGTGCAGCGCGAGGAGGATGCCGGCCAGGGCGTTGAGCCCGGTGACCATGTCCACCACCGGCAGGCCGACCCGCAGCGGCCCACCGTCGGCCTCGCCGTTCACGCTCATCAGCCCGGCCATGGCCTGGATCGCCGCGTCGTAGCCGGGCAGCCCGCCGAGCGGCCCGTCGGCGCCGAAGCCGGAGACGGCGCAGTGGATCAGCCGGGGGAAGCGCTCGGCCAGCACCGCTTCGTAGCCCAGGCCCCAGCGTTCCAGGGTGCCGGGCTTGAAGTTCTCCAGCAGCACGTCGGCGCCTTCCAGCAGGCGCAGCAGCAGTTGGCGGCCCTCGGGCTGGGCGAGGTCCACCACCAGCCCCTTCTTGTTGCGGTTGATGCCACGGAAGTAGGAGGCGGTGTCGCCCTCGAAGGGCGGGCCCCATCCACGGGTCTCGTCACCCGCCGGGGGTTCCAGCTTGATCACCTCGGCGCCGTGGTCGGCCAGGGCCTGGGAGCAGTAGGGGCCGCCCAGGACGCGGCTGAGGTCGAGAACGCGGATGCCGTGCAAGGCGCCCCGAGGGGCTGTCGTCGTGGTCATGGTCAGGGCTCCGCGATCAGTGGGGCAGCAGGCGCAGGGCGTCGTCCAGGCTCAGCGGGCCTTCGGCCAGCAGAGCCGGCAGCAGCGCCTCGCCGGCATCCGCCTCGGCCGTCAGGGGGTCGCGGGGCAGCACGCGGTGGCGCAGCACCAGCAGGGCCAGGGCCAGGCGCCGGTGGTTGGGGGCCAGGCGCGCGCCCTCCCACGCCAGGGCGATGGCCGTGGCGACGTGGTAGAGCGCGCTGCCGGCCTGGCGCACCTGCTGGTGGCGGCGGGCTTCGGCGACCTCGGCCATCAGCGCGACGGCCTTGTCCAGGCTGCTGCGCAGCAGCGCATCGGCGGCGGCAGGCAGGGCCGCCTCGTCGAGCAGGCCGCGCAGGTGGCGGGCCAGCGGCTCCAGGGCGCCTTCGCGGGTCACGGCGCGGGCGATGTCCAGCGCCACGATGTTGCTGGTGCCCTCCCAGATCGAGCCCAGGTGGGCGTCGCGCACCAGGCGGGCGTCGCTCCATTCCTCGATGTAGCCGACGCCACCGCGCACCTCCATGGCGTCGCCGGTGGCACGGCGGGCATCACGGCAGGCGCGGAACTTGATCAGCGGGGTGAGGATGCGCACGCACTGCTGCGCCTCGCGGTCACCGGCATCGGCACGGGGCAGCAGGGTGGCGATCTGCATGAACAGGGAGCGCGCCTGCTCGGCGGGCAGCATCAGCTTGAGCAATTGGCGCTGCATCAGCGGCATGTCCACCAGGCGCTTGCCGAAGGCCTGGCGCTGGCGGGCGACGAACAGCGCCTCGTTGAGCCCCCGGCGCATCAGCCCGGCGGCCCGCACGCCGTTGGACAGGCGCGACATGTTGACCATGTCGGCCATCTGCTGGAAGCCGCGCCCCACCTCGCCGATCAGGTAGGCGGTGGCGCCTTCCAGGGTGATCTCGCCGCTGGCCATGGAGCGGGTGCCGAGCTTGTCCTTCAGGCGCACGATGCGGTACGCGTTGCGGCTGCCATCGGGCCGGTGCTTGGGCAGCAGGAACAGGCTGACCCCGGCCATGCCTTCGGGGGCGTCCTCGGGCCGGGCGAGCACCATGGCGAGGTCGGCGTCGGGGTTGGAGCAGAACCATTTGTCGCCGTGCAGCGTCCAGGCCCCGTCCTTCTGCCGCGCCACGGTGCGGGTGCGCGCCACGTCGGAGCCGGCGGCCTGCTCGGTCATGAACATGGCGCCCTGGTAGAGGCTGTCGAAGTCCCGCGAAGTGAGGCTCGGCAGGTAGCGTTCCACCAGCTCCGGGGCGCCGTACTTGCGCAGGGTGCGGGTGAGGGAGTCGGTCATGCTCACCGGGCAGCAGAGGCCGAACTCGGCCTGCACGAACAGGTAGGTCAGCGCGTACTTGACCAGCGGCGGCGGGCCGTCGGCCACGTGGCTCATGGAGGCCAGGCCCAGCTCGGCGTAGGCCACCCGCTCCAGGGCCACGTAGTCGGGGTGCTTGAGGATGCGCTGGCGGTCCTCGCCGCGCCGGGTGCGGCTGGCCAGCACCGGCGGGTTCTTGTCCGCCGAGAGCGCCAACGCGTCCAACTCGCCACCGGCACGGGCGCCCAGCGCCTGCAGGCGCGGCAGCCAGGGCGCCAGCACGGCTTCGGGCAGGTACAGGGACAGCAGGCAGGCCAGCTCGGGGTCGGCGTCGAACAGGTTCATCCCGCGGCTGTCGGGGATGTTCAGGTCGTCGATGACGGGGCGTTCGATCAGGGCGTTCATGGCGTCACTCCTTCGTGTCGTGCGCCGAGACTAGGAAGCCCTACGATAAGTATCCAATAGAATAAAAAGCCCATACGATAAGAAATTCATATCGTTGAAGGGGGCACCGGATGGACCTCAAGCAGCTTCGCTACTTCATCGCCGTCGCCGAGGAACTGCACTTCGGCCGCGCCGCCGCGCGCCTGTTCATCTCCCAGCCGGCGCTCTCCTTCGACATCAAGAAGCTGGAGGAACAGCTGGGCGTGCAACTGCTGGTGCGCACCAACAAGTCGGTGAAGCTCACCGCCCCCGGCCAGGTGCTGCTGGACGAGGCCCGCAGCCTGCTGCAACAGGCCGAGCAGGCACGGCGCCTGACGTTGCGCTCGGCCCAGGGCGCGCTGGGCCGGCTGCGCGTGGGGTTCGTCAGCTCGATGCTCTACCGCGGCCTGCCGGCGGCGGTGCGCGGCTTCGAGGAGGCGCACCCGGGCATGGAGGTGGTGCTGCAGGAGATGAACAGCGCCGAGCAGGCCCTGGCGCTGCAGCGCGGGCAGATCGACATCGGTTTCATCCATCGCGGTCCCCTGGCGGCGGGGCTGCGCTCCGAGGCCCTGCTGGCCGAGCCCTTCCTCTGCTGCCTGCCGCCCGGGCACCCCCTGGCGGGTGCCGAGCGCATCGACCTGGCCGAGCTGCGCGACGATCCGTTCATCCTCTTCCCGCGCCCGGCGGCGCCGCACTACCACGACCTGATCATCGCCTGCTGCGTCGGGGCCGGCTTCAGCCCGCAGATCCGCCATGAGGCGCGGCTGTGGCAGACCATCGTCGCCATGGTGGCGCAGGGCATGGGCGTCGCGCTGCTGCCGGCGTCCCTGTGCCGCGCCTGGCCGGGCGTCGTCGGCGTCCCGCTGGTGCAGGAAGGCGCGCTATCGGAAATCCACGCCCTGTGCAGCGAGGAGAACGCCCCCGAGGCGGCGCATGCCTTCCTCGCACGCCTGCAACGGCAACTGGCACGCGACGATACGGATTCCGTTATCGCGCCATAAGAACAAACGACTATTGATTTGCCGACCGCCCTCCTAGACTCCGGCTCGACTCGAGTCTCAAGCCACGCGCCAGCCCGCCCCGCCACACCCCTTGTCTGCATCGGCGGGGTGGCCGCTGGTTCGCCAGATAAAAACAACAAGAGAGGTGGAGTCCATGAACCACGCCCTGCACCCGGACGAACGGGAACAGCATCGCAAGGCCCGCAAGGCGGGCATCGCTTCCTTCATCGGCACCACCATCGAGTGGTACGACTTCTACATCTACGGCCTGGCCGCCGCGCTGGTGTTCGGCAAGGTGTTCTTCCCCGCCGACATGGACCCGGGCGTCGCCACCCTGCTGTCCTTCGCCACGCTCTGGTCCGGTTTCATCGCACGGCCCCTGGGCGGCATCATCTTCGGTCACCTGGGCGACCGCATCGGCCGCAAGACCACCCTGGTGATCACCCTCATCATGATGGGCCTGGCCACCACCGGCATCGGCCTGCTGCCCACCTATGCGCAGATCGGCGTGTGGGCACCGGTGGCGCTGGTGTGCCTGCGGGTGATCCAGGGCATCGCCGTCGGCGGCGAATGGGGCGGCGCCATCCTCATCGCAAGCGAGAGCGCGCCCAAGGGCAAGGGCATCCTCTACGCCGCCTTCGCCCAGCAGGGCTCGCCCACCGGCAACCTGCTGGCGACCCTGGCCTTCTTCGCCCTCAGCAGCCTGCCGATGCCGGACTTCCTGCAATGGGGCTGGCGCATTCCCTTCCTGCTTTCCGCGGCGCTGGTGATCGTCGGCATGGTGATCCGCCTGACCCTGGAGGAGTCGACGGACATGCAGCGGCTGATGCGCGAGAACAAGACCGCCAAGCTGCCGATCCTCGAAGTGCTGCGCAAGCACTGGCTGGTGGTGCTGCTGGGCGCGGGGACGCTGCCGGTGATCCACGTCACCTACTTCAAGAGCACCTTCGCCCTGTCCTGGGCCACCAAGACCCTGGGCTACAGCCAGAGCACCTTCCTCAGCATCATCGTCATCGCGCTGGTGGTGCAGTTCATCAGCCAGCCCCTCGGCGCGCTGCTGACCACCCGCATCGACATGCGCAAGGCGGTGGCGATCATGGTGCTGCCGGAGTTCATCCTGATGCCGGCGATGTTCTTCGCCGTGGAGACCAACGTGTACTGGATCGCCGCCGTCGGCATGTGCCTGGCGACCATCCCCCACGCCATGTTCTACGGCGCCATCGGCGGCATCCTGGCCCGCGCCTTCCCCACCCGGGTGCGCTACTCCGGCCTGTCGCTGGCCTACCAGCTGTGCTCCCTGCTGGTGGGTGGCGGCACCCCGCTGCTGGCCCAGTGGATCCTCAACACCACCGGCAGCATCGTCGGCGTCGCCATCGCCTCGGCGCTCTATGCGGTGGTGTCGCTGGCCTGCACCCTGGCCCTGCTGCGCATCACCGGGCACCGCGCCAGCGAACGCTCCACGGCGGAGCGGGACGACGGCGAACCGGATGCCCAAGCCGAGCCCCGCAGCGGCCGCATCGGCCAGACCAACCCGGCCTGACCACCCCCACGACCCGCGTGCACGCCACGCGGGTTGCACCTGGAACCTCCCCTGTAGGGGCGAATTCATTCGCCAAAGGCTTCGCGAGCAGAGCTCGCTCCTACGAGAAGGCATGTGCCCCCCTGCAACAGCCCCAACCGTAGCCCGGGCTTCAGCCCGGGACCGCGCGCCCCATCCGCCGCTCGTGCTCGATCAGCCAGCGCTTGCGCCACAGCCCGCCGCCGTAGCCGGTGAGCGAGCCATCGGAGCCGATGATGCGGTGGCAGGGGATGACGATGGCGATCTGGTTGGTGCCGTTGGCGCGGGCCACGGCGCGCACCGACGACGGCGAGCCGATGGCACGGGCCAGGTCGGCGTAGCTGCAGGTGATGCCGAAGGGGATCTCGCGCAGGGCCTGCCACACGCTGCGGGTGAAGGCCGAGGCGCCCATGGCCAGCGGCGTGGCGAAGACCACTGGCTCGCCGGCGAAGTAGCGCGACAGCTCCGCCTCGATCCGGTCGATGGGGGCGAAGCGGCCGAAGCCGATGCTGGTGCCGGTGAGCTTCTGCAGGTTCTTCAGCTCGTTGGCCAGTGCCGGCCGGTCGAAGAACTCCAGCAGGTGCAGGGCCTGCGCATCCGCCACCGCCAGCATCACGCCCAGGGGCGTTTCCAGCCAGTCGGCCTTGAGCAGCTCGCGCCCGCGCAACTGCGACGGCGGTTCGCCCAGCAGGCGGGTGAAGGCGCTGCGGAAGCCGCTGTCGGAATCGAAGCTGGCGGTCACCTGGGCGTCCACCACCCGCGCACCGGCGGAGAGCTGGGCCAGGCCCTGGCCGATGCGGCGCAGGCGAGCCATCTCCAGGAAGGTCACGCCGAAGTGGCGTTTGAAGGCACGGCGTACCGTGGACGGGTCGTGGCCGAGGGCGACCAGGTCGCCCTCCAGCCAGCGCCGCTCCTGATCCTGCTCCAGCAGCGCGATCAACTCCTTGACCAGCGGCTCCTGGGCGCCCACCTGGTCCAGCGGGCGGCAGCGCAGGCAGGGACGGAAGCCCGCCTCGACACAGGCCTTGATGCTGCCGAAGAACACCGAGTTCTCCCGCTTGGGCTTGCGCGCAGCGCAGGTCAGGCGGCAGAACACCCCGGTGCTCTTGACCCCGACGAAGGCGAAGCCCTCATAGGCCGGGTCGCGCTCCAGCAGCGCCTGGTACAGGGTCTCGTCATCGGGTAGCGAATCGAACAGCGGGGCGTCCATGGCCGGCTCCGGAACCGTGGGAAAAAGAGCGCCCACTTTATGCCAGGAAACCGACCTTTGCCGCCTCGGATCGGGCGTCTATTCCGCCGGGCGGGCGAGCACAGTGCCCGCCCTCCCCGGCGCGGCCGTCAGGCCTCTTCGAAGTGCAGCTCCGGCGGCTGGCGACGGAAGCCGCCGGTGAGCCAGGCGAGGTAGATCACGCCCAGGGCCAGCCAGGACAGGCCGAGGATGATCGCCAGGTGGTCGAGGCTGATCATCAGCCACAGGGTGGAGACCATGCCGATCAGCGGGCACACCACGAACAGCAGCGCCTCGCGCGGGCCGCGCTGATCGCTGCGCAGCCAGTAGTGGAAGATCACCGACAGGTTCACCAGGCTGAAGGCCAGGAAGGCACCGAAGTTGATGAAGGAGGTGGAGGTGGTCACGTCCATCTTCAGCGCCAGCAGGGCCACCACGCCGCACAGCACGATGCTGCCCACCGGGGTGCCGAAGCGCTCGCTGAGGCGGCCGAACAGGGACTGCGGCAGCACGCCGTCGCGGCCCATGGCGAACAGCAGGCGCGAGGCGCTGGCCTGGGCGGAGAGGCCCGAGGTGAACTGGCCGACGATCAGGCCGATGAGGAAGACCGACACGAACACATCACCGCCGATGTTGCGAGCGATCTCGTAGGCCGCCGAATCCGCGCTCTGGAACTCGATGGACGGGTGCGCCAGCTGCACGAAGTAGGAGGTGGCGATGAAGATCAGCCCGCCGATCAGGGTGATCAGCAGGATTGCCCTGGGAATGGTCCGGCGCGGGTCGCGGGTCTCTTCGGTGAGGGTGCTCACCGCATCGAAGCCGAGGAAGGAGTAGCACGCGATGGCCGCGCCGCTCATCACCAGCGGCAGGTTCAGGCCCTCGCCGACGAAGGGCGCCAGGGACCACAGCGGCTTGCTGGCATCGCCCAGCACGTAGTGCACGCAGAGCGCGACGAAGGCCAGCAGCACGAGGAACTGCACCAGCATCAGCGCGCCGTTGACGGTCTTGGCCAGCTTCAGCCCGACCACGTTGATGGCCGTGGTGACACCGATGAAGGCCAGCACCCAGAGCGCCTGGGGCACGTCTGGGAAGGCCGAGTGCAGGTAGGCCGCGCCGATCAGCCAGATGGCCATGGGCAGGAACAGGTAGTCCAGCAGCACCGCCCAGCCGGCGAGGAAGCCGAGCTTGGGGCTGATGGACTTGCGCACGTAGGTGTAGGCCGAGCCGGCCACCGGGAAGGCGGCGGCCATCCGCGCGTAGCTCAGCGCGGTGAACAGCATGGCCAGGGAGGCGGCCACGTAGGCGGCGGGCACCAGGCCCTGGGTGACGTCGGCGAGGATGCCGAAGGTGCCGAGGACGATGATGGGGGTCATGTACGCGATGCCGAACAGCACCACGGACCCCAGCGACAGGGTGCGCTGAAGACGAGCCATTACTGCTACTCCGAATTGTTGGTTGTTATGGCAGAGCCGAAGTCGGCGAAGGTGAAGCGACCGCCCAATCCAGGCGGTAATGCGGGCGCCTCGGGGGCGCCCGTCAAATGGGCAATCAGGGAATCAACAGCTCGCGGCGGCCGTCGGCGTACTCGCGCATCTCGCCCGGCAGCACCATGCGGCGGTCGTCGAGGTAGCGGTAGTCGCTGCGCGCAGCGGCGATCTGGGTCAGGTCAAGCTCGATGATCTGCCGGCACGCCTCGCGCCCGGCTTCCAGCAGCAGGCGGCCGAAGGGGTCGACCACGGCGCTGCCACCGGCGAATACCAGGTCGCCGTCGCCCTCGCCCACGCGGTTCACCATCACGGCGAAGGCCTGGTTCTCCATGGCGCGCCCCATGATCGCGGTGCGGTGGGTGGGGCCGTAGGGGTCCATGTTGCCGTTGGTGACGATGATCAGCTCGGCACCGAGCTGGCCAAGGGCGCGCGCGCTCTCGGGGAATTCGATGTCGAAACAGATCAGCAGGCCCACGCGCACGCCCTTGTACAGGCAGGTGGCGTAGCGGTCGCCGGGGGTGAAGATGCCGCGGTCGGAGGCCCACAGGTGGGTCTTGCGGTACTTCAGGGCGATGCCTTCGGGGGTGATCAGCAGCGTGGTGTTGTAGTAGGTGCCGGCGTCGTTCTCGGCGATGCCTATGGCCACCGCGACGTCGCGCTCGCGGGCGGCGCGCTGCACGGCCTGGACGGTGGGGCCGTCCAGCGGTTCGGCGACGGCGGCGATGTTCTCGGCGGTGGGGAAGCCCATCAGGTGGGTCTCCGGGAACACCACCAGGTCGGTGTCGGCGGCGCAGGCGGCGATGGCTTCCAGGGCAGCGGCGAGGTTGTGGGCGGTATCGCCGTCACGACCGGTGAGCTGGACGAGTTCGACCTTCATGGGCACTCCTGATTCTTGTCGTTGCACGAGACCTGATTGCGCAAAACGGTCAGAATGCGCGCTGCGTCGGTCCCGGTGTTCGCGCAGTATGGAACCGCCGACGCTTCCGGTGAAATTACGCCCGCGTGGTAACCCATCAGGGGTAGAAGCATGACGTTGAGCCTGCAGGACATCGCCTGGCACCGCTCGGTGGGGCAACTGATCGAAGCCCTGGACGCCCCCGGTTTCTGGGTGGCACTGGTGCGCACCCTCGGCCAGTACGTGCCCCATGACAGCTGGGTGGCGTTGCTGTTCAGCGAAGGCCGGCCCCTGGTGTTCGCCGAATGCCCGGGCGAGGATGGCGAACCGGACCTGCTGTTCCAGGACTACCTGGACGGCCTCTACCTGCTGGACCCCTTCTATATCCACAGCCGCGAAAGCAACCGTGGCGGCCTGCTGCGCCTGGCCGACGTGGCGCCGGAATGCTTCGAGCAGACCGACTACTACCAGCGCTACCACCGCCTCAACGTGGTGACCGACGAGTTGCAGTTCAACGTGCCGCTGGAGGGCGGGCGCACCCTGTGCCTGTCCCTCGGTTCGCGCCAGGCCTTCACCCCCGAGCAGATCGCCCTGTTGAGCCTGGTGGAGCCCTGGGTGCTGGGGCTCATGCGCCAGCGCCTGGCCTTCGAGGCCGAACGCCTGGCCAGCACCCCGCAACCGGCACCGAACTGGGAGGTGCAGCTGGAACAGGTGGGCCAGCAGGTGGAAAGCGCACTCACCGCCCGCGAACTGGAGGTCGCCCGGCTGATGCTCAGCGGCTGCTCCAGCAAGGAAGTGGCGCGCAAGCTGGCCATCTCGGCGGAGACGGTGAAGGTCCACCGCAAGCACATCTACGCCAAGCTCGGGATCAAGTCGCAGTCGGAGCTGTTCTCGCTGTTCCTCAAGGCGCAGCGGGGGTAGGCCGCGAGGGCGTAGGGAGCGCTGCGGCCCCTGGGGGGAAATTCGCTGGCGATCAGCCCCGGCGCTCCTACCTTTCGCGGTTGAAACCGCTCCCATAAAAAGCGCCGACGCCCCTTGCCGGGCGTAGGGTGGACCACGCTTCACCGGTCCACCGTCGGAGCCACCGGCAACACCGCTGGTGGACGTGAAAAGCGACGTCCACCCTACTCGGCTACCGACATCGTGCCGTGTGAGAGTGAGTTCATTCGCGGAGCGCTTTGCGATTGGAGCCGCTCCCACAAACAGTGCCGGCGGCTCTGGTCGGGCGTAGGGTGGACCACGCTTCACCGGTCCACCGTCGGAGCCACCGGCAACACCGCTGGGGGACGTGAAAAGCGACGTCCACCCTACCCGGCTACCGACATCGTGCCGTGTGAGAGTGAGTTCAATCGCGAAGCGCTTTGCGATTGGAGCCGCTCCCAAAGGGAGCGGGCAAGGCCCCCGTAGGATGGGATGAGCTCGGCGAATCCCATGCGGTTGGCACGGGCCACCCGGGCTGAAGCCCGGGCTACGGGCCTTTAGCGGAGTTTTTCCAGCATCTGGTAGTACCACATGCCCACGGCGAGCATGGGGTTGCCGAACACGTCGCCCATGGGAACCTTGATGTGCGAGCAGTCGGCGAAGGTGTCGTAGTGGCCGAGGCTGCCGGTCATGGCCTGGGCCATGATCTCGCCCATGATGTGGGTGGTGGCGATGCCGTGGCCGGAGTAGCCCTGGCAGTACCAGACGTTGGGCGAGAGCTTGCCCAGCTGCGGGATGCGGTTGATGACGATGCCCATGGCACAGCTCCACTGGTAATCGATCTCGATGCCCTTGAGCGCCGGGAAGGTGCGCTCGATGGCCGGGCGCAGCTCGCCGGCGATGTCCCGCGAGTCACGCCCGGAATAGTTGGCGCCGCCGCCCAGCAACAGGCGCTTGTCGGCGGTGAGGCGGTAGTAGTCGAGCACGAAGCGGCAGTCGTAGACGGCCAGGTCCTGCGGGTTGATGCGCTCCGCCAGCTCGCCTAGCGGGCGGGTGGTGACGATGCCGCCCATGGCCGGGAAGATCATGCCCTTGAGCTTCTTCGGCTCCAGCTTGTGGTACACGTCGCCGGCCAGCAGCACCTGGCGGGCGTTGATGCGGCCCTGGGCGGTGACCACAGCCGGGCGCTCGCCATGGACGATCTCCAGCACCTCGGAATGCTCGAAGATCATCGCCCCCAGGCTCTCGGCCGCGCGGGCCTCGCCGATGCACAGGTTGAGCGGGTGCAGGTGCATGTTGCGGGTGTTCTTCAGCGCGCCCAGGTACAGGTCGCTCTCCAGGTGCTGGCGCACGCCGGCGGCGTCGAGCAGGGTCACGTCGTCGCCCATGCCGCGGCGCTGGGCCTCCTCGAAGGATTCGCGCAGCTCGTCGATATGGGCGGGCTTCATCGCCGCATGCAGGTGGCCGTGCTTGAGGTCGCAGGCGATGCCGTACTTCTCCACCCGGTTCTTGATGATCGCGTGGCCGCGCCAGCGCAGGTGCCAGATGAAGTCGTCCACCTCCGCCCCCAGGCGCTTGCGCATCTGCTTGCGCATGGCGCCGTCGCCCGAGAGGCTGCCGGTGACCTGGCCGCCGTTGCGGCCGGTGGCGCCCCAGCCGATCTTCTTCGCTTCCACCAGGGCGACCTTGAGGCCGCGCTCGGCGAGCTCGACGGCGGTGGCGACGCCGGTGAAGCCGCCGCCGATGATCACCACGTCGGCGTCCACCGTGCCCTGCAGGGTGGGGTAGTCGGTTTCGGCATTGAGGGTGGCGGTGTAGTAGGACGCGCAGCGCTCGGCGCTGGGCGTGGTCTTCAGTGCGACGTTCATCTTGGTTTCCTGCGAGGCCCTCGGGGGCCCTCTCCGTACGAATCTGTTTACCGGGTCCTTGCACTCGCAGGGACTGCGGGCCGGGCGCTGCCGCGGGATCAGGCCTGGTTCAGGTACCAGCGCCAGTCCTGCTCGCCCACTTCGGCCATGAACTGGCGGTACTCGGCGCGCTTCACCGCGAGGTAGACGCCGAGGAATTCCGGGCCCAAAGCCTCGCGGGCCCAGCTGGAGTTCTCCAGGGCCTGCAACGCGGTCAGCCAGTCGGTCGGCAGCAGCTCCTTGGCCTGTGCATAGCCGTTGCCCTCGACCGGCTCGCCTGGGTCGATCTCGTCGCGGATGCCGCGATGGATGGCGGCGAGGATGGCGGCCGCCGCGAGGTAGGGGTTGGCGTCGGCACCGCAGATGCGGTGTTCGATGTGGCGGGTGTAGGCCGGGCCACCAGGCACGCGCAGGCTGACGGTGCGGTTGTCCACACCCCAGGTCGGCGCCAGGGGCGCGTAGCTGTTGGCCTGGAAGCGGCGGTAGGAGTTGGCGTTGGGGCAGAACAGCAGCAGCGAATCCAGCAGGGAGGCAAGCATGCCACCCACGGCCAGGCGCAGTTGCGGGGTGCCGGCCGGGTCTTCGCTGGCGAACAGGTTGCGGCCCTCGGCATCGGCCAGGCTGACATGCATGTGCATGCCGGTGCCGGCCAGGTGATCGAAGGGCTTGGCCATGAAACAGGCCTGCATGCCATGGGCATTGGCCACACCCTTGACCAGGCGCTTGTAGCGCACGGCCTGGTCCATGGCCTGCAGCGCGTCGCCGTGTTCCAGGGTGATCTCCACCTGGCCGGGCGCGTATTCGGAAATGGCGGTGCGGGCGGGAATGCCCTGGGCCTTGCAGGCGGCATAGAGGTCGGCGAGGAAGGGCTCGATCTGTTCCAGCTCGCGCAGGCCGTAGACCTGGGTGGTACGCGGGCGGCGGCCGTCGCCGTCCAGCGCCGGTTGCGGGCGGCCCTGGGCATCGGGCTTCTGGTCCAGCAGGTAGAACTCCAGCTCGCAGGCCATCACCGGGTGGAAGCCGTCTGCCTTGAGGCGTTCGATCACCCCGATCAGCACGTGGCGCGGGTCGGCGATGGCGGCGGGCATGCCCTCGCTCGGGTGCATGCTGACCTGCACGGCGGCGGTGGGCATGCGACGCCAGGGCAGGCGCACCAGGCTGCCGGCCAGCGGGTAGGCGCGGCAGTCGATGTCGCCCACGTCCCAGACCAGGCCGGAGTTCTCCACGTCGTCACCATTGAGGGTGAGGCCGAGGATGGTGCTCGGCAGCGGCCGGCCGCTCTGGTACACGGCGAGCAGTTCGTCACGGTGCAGCAGCTTGCCCCGTGGCACGCCATTGGCGTCGAGGATGAACAGCTCGAAGGCGTCGATATCGGGGTTCTGGTCGAGAAAGTCTCGGGCTTCCTGCAAGGTGGCGAATTTCATCTGGCTCTCTTCAGCGCCGCATCGGGCGCACGTGATGATCCCGGGCAAGGCCATGCAAACACTGTGCAGGCGTGCGTTCGGGAGCGGGTCGTCGCGTGGCGGACGGCGGCCAGGAGGGTGGCCGGTCCGGAATCAGAAGGGAGCAGCGTCCGGCGGGCGTGCGTGGCGGCAGTGCCAGAGGGCCCAGAAGGCCAGTTCGAGGGGAAGGGAGACGCTGGGCTGGCCCGGCCACCGACGCTCGCACCGCATACCGCGCCCCGCCGGTGCGGCGAGGGGCTCGGTTGGTGCGATCAGCGACGGGGGAAAACCCATTGAAAAAGGCCTGGATATGGAATGGCACGAGCCTCGCACGCCGCGATGGGTGCTTAAAATCCAGTTTTTTCTATCTTTGGTTAATCAGGCGCTAAACAAATGAACGGCAGGGATGCGCGGAGGCTCGGTGCAGGTGTGGGAGCGGTTTCAACGGCGAAAGACCCAGGCAACGAGCCCGATCGCGAATGAATTAGCCCCCACAAGGAGCAGCCGGGGACTCAGTCGTCGTCCTGCGCGCCCTTCATGGATTCGTAGACTTCCACGGCATCGATCTGCAGCTCGTCAGCCAGCTCCAGCACGCGGGCCACGTCCTGCTTGTAGACCAACACGGCCTGCAGGATGTCGTCTTCCATCGGGTCGCTGAAGCCCACCAGCACGTAACCGCCCTTTTCCGGGTAGAGAGCGCTGAGCTGGACCTGGATGCGGTGCATGGCACGCAGCGGGTCGACCTTCTTCAGCTGCTTGGGCTGGATGTTGAAGCTCACCTCGGGACCGAAGGAGGCGATGATCTGCGCCAGCAGGTCCGGGTAGTCGTCGGCGTGGAAGAGCACGGTCTCCGGCAGGCTGCCGACCACCACCCATTCGCCCAGGGGGATGGTGAAGCTGTCGTCGTAGTTGATGTCCGGGTTGGCGGCGAGGAAGGCCTCGGGATCGGCATAGGCCTGGGCGGCTTCGTCGGCGATCTTGTCGATTTCCTCATCCGACATGCAGCCCGAGCTGATTTTGGTGATGAGTTCGATCAGCTGCGTTTTCATCTGGAAAGGGTCCTGCGGGTGGGAAACAAGGCGTGAAGGATATAGGCAAGTCACCTTGCCGGCCATGCGCCCCCGGTTCGCCGCGCCCACAAAAAAGCCCGTCGCTAGGACGGGCTCTTGTGCAGCGGTCGCGGATCAGGCGCGCAGCTTGCCGCTCCAGTCCATCAGGCTGCGCCACAGGCACACGCCGACGAAGTAGGCCGAGGACAGGCCCCAGAGAGCGACCATCATGGATTTCAGGTCGGGGTACTGGATGATCAGGAACATGCTGCTGAGCATCCACACGAAGGTCACGGTGATGTTCAGCGGCATCAGCTTGCGCACGCGGAAGGGGTGCAGGAACTTCAGCTTGGTCAGCGTCAGCGCGGCCAGCACGCAGATGATCGCGAAGCTCGCCACCGGCGGCAGGTCGATCAGGTACAGGTACAGCGCAACGACGTTCCAGGCTGCCGGGAAGCCGACGAAGTAGTTGTCGCTGCTCTTCATGTTCAGGTTGCAGAAGCAGAACAGCGACGACACCAGGATCAGGCTCACGGTGGGCAGCACGGTGTAGTCAGGCAGCGGCACGTAGCGGTAGATGAAGAGCGCGGGGATGAATACGTAGGTCAGGTAGTCGATGACCAGGTCGAGGGTCGAACCGTCGAAGTTCGGCAGCATGGTGCTGGTCTGGACCTTGCGCGCGAAGCTGCCGTCCAGGCCGTCCACCAGCAGGGCGGCGCCGAGCCAGAGCAGGCAGTCGCGAGGCTGGTTGTCGAACAGAGCGAGGATGGCCATCAGGGCCAGTACCACGCCGGTGGCGGTCACGCCGTGAGCGGACCAGGCCTTGGCCTTGTTGACCATATTGATTTGAGTGGACACGTGCGTCTCTATTCCGCTGAGTGGGTGACGTTAATCCGTAGACAACTGGATTTTCTTACGCGTTCATCAGATAACACTGACGACGATGCGCACAATGCCGAAAATTCTACTCGTTGCGCTACTAATTCGCTGCTAGGCCATTCACAAGCGACGGCGATTTCCTCCGCCGAGCGGCCTGTTCCTTCCGGCCGCACGGCTCTGCAACGGGCTTCGGGCCCGGTGGCACCGCTTATCGGTCCACGTCCGTCCCCGATGGCTTGCATCGGCCGCCGACGCGCTGCACCCTAGCGACCTTTCCCACAGCTCCCGCTACCGGCATGAACCAGGCCCCCGACCCTTCGCGCTGCCCGCTCTGCGGCCTGGCCAACGACTGCGCCGAAGAATCCGCCAGCGGCCAGCCGTGCTGGTGCTTGCACACCCCGATCGACCCCGAGGCGCTGCGCCGCATCCCGCTGGACGCCCAGGGCAAGGCCTGCCTCTGCCCCCGCTGCGCCGGCCTGCTGGCGCCGGCAGAGCCGACCTGATGCGCCTCGACCGCCTGCTCGGCAACCTTCCCGACCTCAACCGCCAGGCCGCGCGCCTGCAACTGGCCACCGGGCATGTGCGGGTAAATGGCGTCGTGGCCACCGACGGCAGCCTCGAAGTGCGGGTGTTCGACCGCGTCACCCTCGACGAACGCGAAGTGCAGCCCGGCAAGCCGGCGCGCTATTTCATGCTGCACAAGCCCGCCGGCTGGGTCAGCGCCACCGAGCACCCCGAACACCCCACGGTGCTCGACCTGCTCGACGAGCCCGACAAGCACGAACTGCACTTGGGCGGGCGCCTCGACCTGACCACCACCGGGCTGCTGCTGATCACCAACGATGGCCTCTGGTCGCGCCGCCTCACCCTGCCGCAGACCAAGCAGCCCAAGGTCTACACCGTGGAAACCGAGCAGGTGATCGACCCGGCCTGCATCGAGGCCTTCGCCCAAGGCCTCTACTTCGCCTACGAGGACCTCACCACCCGCCCCGCGCAGCTGGAAATCCTCGCCCCCCGCGCAGCGCGGCTGACCTTGCACGAAGGCCGCTACCACCAGGTCAAGCGCATGTTCGGCCACTTCCAGAACAAGGTGCTGCGCCTGCACCGCGAGAGCATGGGCGCCCTGCCCCTCGACCCGGCCCTGCGACCCGGGCAGTACCGCGCCCTTACACCCACCGAAATCGCCCTGTTCTGAGCCGCCGACGGTTGGCGCTCAATGAGTTGCAACTTCCGCGGTTCTCCTCTCTCTGAGAACCATCGGAGCGGCCCCACCGGGGCACTAGGTGAAACGGCGCGACAACTTCTTCGTCACAAGCCGACGGGCTGCACGGAAAAAGTGCCGATTCGCGCTTGCGGGGGTCATGGGTGTCTGCTTGAATCCAAACCGTAGGTCAGAGTGTGACCAATGAGTCACTCCAGCCTTCCAAGCGATCCGCAACACCCCGGCCTCACCCGCCGACATAGGTTTCCTGCCTGGTCAAAGTGCACTTCCGGCCCCTGAAAAGGGCGCTGGGAGCTCCGCTCTTTTTCGACCTAAGTTATTGAAAAATAAATAATTCCAAAAAAACCGCCTGACATTCTCTTGTCATCTCCAGGCGTTTATCTGACTGCCCGAATGCTCCGCGAACGAAGCGCCTCGCCTCGTCCGCACGACCCACTTGCGCCAGGAGGAAACGACATGAGGGCACAGACCCAGGTCGTCACGATCGACAGGAAGTACAAGGTATACACGGAGTTCTACGGCAACCCTCAAGCCAGTCGCACGATCATTCTGGTCAACGGCTCGCTGGCCACCACAGCCTCGTTCGCGCAAACGGTGAAGTACCTGCAACCGCAGTTCAACGTGGTGCTCTACGACCAGCCCTACGCCGGCCGCTCCAAGCCCCACAACGACCACAGCCGGCCGATCACCAAGGAAACCGAGGCGGAGATCCTCCTCGAACTCATCGAGCACTACCAGGCGGACTACCTCTCGTCCTTCTCCTGGGGCGGCGTCGCCACCCTGCTCGCCCTCGGCCAGAGCCCGGCGCGGATCAAGAAGGCGGTGATCAACTCCTTCTCGCCGATCCTCAACGAGCCGATGCTCGACTACATGAAGAACGGCATGAACTACCTGCAGGCCGTGGATCGCGAGAACGTCGGCGCCCTGGTCAACGGCACCATCGGCCGCTACCTGCCGACGCTGTTCAAGCGTTTCAACCACAAGCACGTCGCCAGCCTCGACGAGCACGAATACCGGCAGATGCACTTCCATATCCGCCAGGTGCTGTCGCTGGACGCCAACTGCTACGTCGATTGCCTCAAGGCGGTGGACATCCCGCTGCTGTTCATCAACGGCGAGCACGACGTCTACACATCCCCCAAGGACGCCCGGCTGTTCGCCGAGCACGTGCGTGATTGCCAGTTCGAAACCATCCGCAATGCCGGCCACTTCATCGACCTGGAACACAAGGCCGGCTGGCTGCAGACCCAGCAGGTGCTGCTGGGCTTCCTCAACGCTCCCGCCAGTGCCCAGCAACCGCGTCACCTGCAGCACCAACCCACCCAGGCAATGGCCGTCTGACCGCCCCGCGCAGGCCCCCGCAACGGGGGCTTCCACCCCCCGCCTTCGAGAAAAGGCGTGCATCAAGTGCATGACCGGGCTTCATTTCGGCCAAGGCTTCTGGTAAAAAGGCGGCCTTGAAAGCGGGCGTCGTATAATGGCATTACCTGAGCTTCCCAAGCTCATGACGAGGGTTCGATTCCCTTCGCCCGCTCCAGACATTAAAAGGCCCGCGGTCTCATCGAGATGCGGGCCTTTTGCTTTTCAGCTTCCCCAGGTCGGCGCCGAGCGCAGCGAGGCCCAACGGTGCGAGGCTCGGCAATATCACGTTGGGCTTCGCACACTCGGCACCCACCTACATCCCCCTCCCCTCCGCATCGCGATAAGGCACTACCCGAATCGTGCGGATATCGGAAAAGAATACTTCGTCCGGGAAGCGCGACCTGCCATTGAAATCCATGGTCAGGAAATAGCCCTGCTCGTTAACGCCCTCAAGCGGCAGCACCACACCCACGATATGAAAGAATCTCCAAAGCACTTCCGGCCCCGTATCCCAGAAGACCAGTTCCATCAACACCGATTTGCCGAGGAACGATCGCGCCGTCGAGGGGATGACGGCAGGGGGATAGCTCTTCACTGCCCTATCCTCCCTTCTGAAAGGCTCTTGCTCCGCGTGTAGAGAAAGCCTTTGCATCCTTTCATAAGACTCCATACCCGCTCAAAACCGTTTGCCTCGAATGTTGTATCTGGCCTGAGTTCCGCCGGGGGAATGATCCCGTGATGAACCATGGCTCGCGCGCGCTCAACATTCAGGCGCGGTCGCCAAACGGTGTGCTCCAAGTCCAACGGGCAGCCAGCCAGAGCGGCTGCGGCGAGGTCTTCCAGTTCCATGCTCGTTCCGTCACTATTCATGGCCATAACTGCGCAGGGCTTATGGATAAAATCCATATGGACAACATCCATAATTTAGAAATATGACAATAGTCCATAGCGAAATCGTCAATGTCTGAAGGAATGGCAGATAGGGCGCTGCTGTTGCTGGAGCAGACGAGCCTGAAAGATTTGGCTGAGGTCAACAGCAAGGAATACGTACGGTGGCAGAGCATCAAGCGGGGCCGCGCCCGCTTTAGCGCCGAAGAGCTGGAACAGCTCGGGGCGCTTTATCCCCAGTACCGCTGGTGGTTGATGACCGGCGAGGTCATGCCTGACGTCGGACAAACGAGCCCGGAATACGACGAAGCGCATCCCGCTTCGATCAAACCAAGCGCGGTATAGACACCGGAGCAACGGCTCCCGGGTTACCCCGGCGACAATTCGTCGAAGCCGAAGCTGTAATAGGGCTTCATCAGAATCACACTCTGTTCCCGTAGACTGGCTTCACTCCGCCCTCGCCTTCCGCCCTTCCAGCTTGGTCCGGTACATGGCGTTGTCCGCGTGCAGCATCAGCGCTTCGGCGGTGGTGCCGTCCTGGGGGTAGATGCTCAGGCCGATGCTGGCGCCGATCTCCAGGGGGCGGCCCTTGATGGCCACGGGGTCGGCCAGCGCGGTGAGGATCTTGTGCACGATGGCGCTGGCGGCCGCAGCGATGTCCGGGCCCTGGATCAGTACCACGAATTCGTCGCCGCCCAGCCGGGCGACCAGGTCGCCGCTGCGCACAGCGCCGCGCAGGCGCCGGGCGACGACGATCAGCACTTCATCGCCCACCGAGTGGCCCATGTCGTCGTTGATCTTCTTGAAGTCGTCGAGATCGATGAACAGCACCGCCAGCTCGTCGCCGCCTTCGCCCACGGTGCAGATGGCGCGCTGCAACTGCTGGAAGAACTGCCGCCGGTTGGGCAGGTCGGTGAGCGAGTCGTGGTCGGCCAGGTGGCGCAGCTCCTGCTGGTTGCGGCTCATCATTTCCATGTGCGACTTCAGTTCGCGGCGCATCAGGTCGAAGCCGCGGGCCAGCACGCCGATCTCGTCCTTGCGGGTGATGGGCAGCGCGACGTCGTGCATGTGCTCGGTCTGGAAGCTGCGCGCCGCGTGGCTGAGCATCTGCAGCGGCCGGGTCAGGGCACGGGAGAACAGCACCGCCAGCACCAGGGCCAGCACGCTGAACACCAGCACCATCTGGATGATGCTGCGCCCCAGCGAGCGCCCGCTGCCGAGCACGTCCTCCAGCGGGCGCGACAGGCCGAGCACGACGAACTGGTCCTCCCCGTTGAGGCCGAACGGCTTGCGCACGAAGGCCATGATCTTGCCCTCGGCCCGGGTCGGCGCATCCAGGCCGTTGACCAGCACGCTGGGGGCCTGGCGGCTCAGCAGTTGCTGGGTATCGGCGAAGCTGTCCTGGATGAGGATGCGCCGCCCCTTGTCGAATCCGAAGGCCATCGCCGGTACGGGGTGCACGAGGAAGTCGCCCCACTGGTTGGCCAGGTACAACTGGTGCCCCTGCGGCAGGTCCGCCTCCAGCTGTTCGAGGAAGCGCTTGAGGTCGACGTTGATGACCACCACCCCCTGCACCACCCCGTCCTTACCGGCCACGGGCGTGGCCACGCGCAGGGTCGGGGCGCCGTCGGCCGAATGGGCGCCGCGCTCGTGGTTGACCGTGATGGGCGCGAGGTACACCTGCCCCGGCTTGAGCAGCAGCGTTTCGAACACGTAGGGGAAATGGCCTTTCTCCTGCAGCAGCAAGCCGTCCACCTCGATCATCCGCTGGCCGTCGCGATCGAAGCGGATCACCTCGATGCCATGGTTCTGGCGGCTGATCAGGCGCACCTGGGAATACTGCGGATGCAGGCGCATCACCGTGGCGAAGACCCCGGCCAGGTGCGGCTTGGCACCGGTATCGCCCGGTCGCGAACCGAGACTGGCGACCAGCGCGCTGGAAGGCATGTCGGCCAGGGTCAGGGCGTCCGCGTCGATGTCGCTCAGCAACGAGGACAGGCGCTGGCCGAGCAGCTCGGTGGAGGTCAGCAGGTTGCCTTCGGCCTCCTTGACCAGCAGCGCCTGGTTGGCCGAATAGGAGAAATAGCCGGTGATCCCCGAGGAGAGGATGCCGATGCAGGCGAGCAGGATCGACAGCTTGACGGTCAGGCCCATGCGCATGGCTAGAACCTCTCCTCCCGGTCACCGGACACGATGCGGCTCCACAACGCCTCGCGGCGTCCCACATCCTCCACCGGCTGCAGCCAGATGAGCCGGGCGTCACCCGCCGGCTCCGTGGGCACCTCGCTGGTGTTGGCCAGGCCCTGGCGCTCGCTCAGCAGCCGGCCGACCCGGGGGTCGAGCATGTAGTCGATCCAGGCCAGTGCCAGTTCGCGGTTGGTGGCGGTGCGCGTCATGGCCCAGCAGTCCAGCCAGGCGATGGCACCCTCGTCGGGGATCACATAGCCCACGTCGGCCCCCGCCTGGCGCAACTGCGTCACCTGCTGCATGCCGTAGTTGGCGAACAGCAGCGCCGCCTTGTGCCGCAGGAACAGGTCGGTCGCCTCCTCCGGCAGGCTGTAGTACGCCAGCAGGTTGCGCCGCAGGGCCACCAGTTGCCCGGTCACCCGGCGAAAGTCATCGGCCCGCAGGTGGAAGGGATCGGCCAGCCCCAGCGTCAACGCGGTGAAGGAGAAGTTGTGTTGCGCGCTGTTGAAGGCCAGCACCTTGCCCTGGTAGCGCGGGTTCCACATCTCCGCCATCGAGCGCGGCGGCACCGGCACTTGCTGGCGATCGTAGATCAGCCCCATCGCCGCGTAGGTGAAGGGGACCGCATACACCTGCCCTTCGCGGGTCAGCCCCTCGATGGATTCGAGGTCCTGGAAGCGCGGCAACTGGTGGCGGGTGTTGGGCAGGCGGGCGAGGTCCAGCGGTTGCAGCATGCCGTTGCGGTAGTAGCGCTGGATCTCGGCGGTATTGGCGGCGAGCACGTCGAACAGCTCGCCGTCCTGCGCGTGCAGCTTGTCCCAGAGCGATTCGTCGGAATCCACCAGGGTCACCACGACCTTCACCTGGTGCTGCTGCTCGAACGTCTTCACCACATCCGCATCGGCGTAGCCCGGCCAGGCCAGCACGTGCAATACCACACCGTCCGCCGCCGAGGCCGGCAGCGTGGCGCACAAGGCACAAAGAACCCAGAACCAGCAGAGTCCGCGCATATCCCCGCCCTTGACGGAATTCGAAGGATGAAACGATTCCGAAGCATCAATCGACAGCACCCGCCCAGGCGTCCTCGCACCGGAACGGGAGCGGCCCCCTCGAACCTGACATAACCGGGCGACCGGCCTGCTTGCCCTGGCCGGATTGGAACCGTCGCTTCGGATTACCACACAGCATAGCGACGGCGCATGGCGTTTTGCTGGGAGATATGGCCAAAAGCCGCCATTGGCACGGAGGATCGGACAAACGGAGCGCAACGACGGCCCAGCAGCACCGTGCAGCCCGTGTCCTGACCCTGTAGTGGCCAGGACGGGGCACGAGGATCGGGCAACGATGGGACGCCAGTACCTGCTTCGTGCCCCTGGCGTCTCAGTCGCACACGCGGGCGATTCCTCTGCTACCGACTTGGTGGCTAAATAGGCCCCCTGTGAACGCCACCGACCAGGCCGCGCGTCCAACCCGTCGCACACGCATTGAAACGAGGACCGTCATGAAAACCGGTTTTGCACGCGTCATCTCCTCCCAGCCCCAGCAGCGCCCGGGGGTGGACGCATGATCGAAGTCACCGAAGTCCCCATCGCCGAGCTGCGCGCCGCGCTCGAATCCGGCCGTACCACCGCCGTCGAACTGGTCCAGGCCTACTTCGTCCGCATCGACGCCTACGACGGGCAGGACACCGCCACCGCCCTCAACGCCGTGGTGGTGCGCAACCCCGAGGCCCTGGACGAGGCGCACGCCTCCGACGCCCGCCGCGCCCGGGGCGAAACCCTCGGCCCGCTGGACGGCATCCCCTACACCGCCAAGGACAGCTACCTGGTGAAAGGCCTCACCGCCGCCTCCGGCAGCCCGGCCTTCGCCGAGCTGGTCGCCCAGCGCGACGCCTTCACCATCGAACGCCTGCGCGCCGCCGGGGCCATCTGCCTGGGCAAGACCAACATGCCGCCCATGGCCAATGGCGGCATGCAGCGTGGGGTCTACGGCCGGGCAGAAAGCCCCTATAACGCCGCCTACCTCACCGCGCCCTTCGCCTCCGGCTCCTCCAACGGCGCCGGCACCGCCACGGCCGCGAGCTTCGCCGCCTTCGGCCTGGCCGAGGAGACCTGGTCGAGCGGCCGTGGCCCCGCCTCCAACAACGGCCTGTGCGCCTACACGCCTTCTCGCGGGGTGATCTCCGTGCGCGGCAACTGGCCGCTGACGCCGACCATGGACGTCGTCGTGCCCTACGCCCGCACCATGGCGGACCTGCTCGAAGTGCTCGACGTGGTGGTCGCCGATGACCCGGACACCCGGGGCGACCTGTGGCGCCTGCAGCCCTGGGTGCCGATCCCCGCCGCCTCCAGCGTGCGTCCCGCCTCCTACCTGGAGTTGGCGGCGAAGCCCGAGGCACTGGCCGGCAAGCGCCTCGGCGTGCCGCGGATGTTCATCAATGCCGACCCGGAGGCCGGCACCAGCGAAGCCCCCGGCATCGGCGGCCCGACCGGCCAGCGCATCAATACCCGCGCCTCGGTGATCGACCTGTGGAACGCGGCCCGCCAGGCCCTCGAGGCCGCCGGCGCCGAAGTGATCGAGGTCGACTTCCCGCTGGTCTCCAACTGCGAGGGCGACCGCCCCGGCGCACCCACCGTGTTCAACCGCGGGCTGGTGTCCAGGGAATTCCTCCACCACGAGCTCTGGGACCTCTCCGCCTGGGCCTTCGACGACTTCCTCCGCGCCAACGGCGACCCCAGGCTCAACCGCCTGGTGGACGTCGACGGGCCGAAGATCTTCCCCCACGACCCGGGCACCCTGCCCAACCGCGAGGGCGACCTGGCGGCGGGCATGGACGAGTACGTGAAGATGGCCGAGCGCGGCATCACGCCCTGGGACCAGATCCCCACCCTGCCCGACGGCCTGCGCGGCCTGGAGCAGACCCGCCGCATCGACCTCGAAGACTGGATGGACCGCCTGGGCCTTGACGCCGTGCTGTTCCCCACCGTCGCCGATGTAGGCCCGGCCGACGCCGACGTGAACCCCGAATCCGCCGACATCGCCTGGAGCAACGGCGTCTGGGTCGCCAACGGCAACCTCGCCATCCGCCACCTTGGCGTGCCCACGGTCACCGTACCCATGGGCGTGATGGCCGACATCGGCATGCCCGTCGGCCTGACCTTCGCCGGTCGCGCCTACGACGACTCGACGCTGCTGCGCCTCGCCTCGGCCTACGAGGCCACCGGCAGCAAGCGCCGGGTTCCGCCGCGTACCCCGCCGCTGGCCCACAACTGATGAAACGGCGGGATCGGGGCTGCATGCACCGATCCCGCCCTCTCATCGCGAAGGCACTTGCTCCAGGCCCGGCCCTGGAGTACCAATCTGGTCCGCCCCGGGGATACGCACATGGACTTACTGGATCGCTACAAGGGATGCCTGCTCGGCCTGGCCAGCGGTGACGCCGTAGGTACCACCCTCGAATTCTTCCCGCCCGGCACCTTCAAGCCGATCGCCGACATGAACGGCGGTGGCCCCTTCGCCCTGGCGCCGGGCCAATGGACCGACGACACCTCGATGGCCCTCTGCCTCGCCGAAAGCCTGCTGGAGAAGAACGGCTTCGACGCCGCCGACCAGATGACCCGCTACCTCAACTGGTGGCAATGGGGCTACTGGAGCTCCACCGGGCAGTGCTTCGACATCGGCACCACCATCCGCGAGGCGCTGACCCACTACCAGGAATCCGGCCAGCCCTTCGCCGGCTCCAGCGACCCGGACACCGCCGGCAACGGCTCGCTGATGCGCCTCGCCCCGGTGGTGATGTACTACTTCCCCAGCCAGGAGGAGGTCACCCACTTCGCCCAGCAGAGCTCGCGCACCACCCACGGCGCCGCCGAGGCGGTCGAGGCCTGCAAGCTCTTGGCCCAGGTCATCGCCAATGCCCTGGCCGGCAAATCCCGCGACCAGTTGCTCGACGCCTCCCCCGCCCTCTACCTGCAACCCGCCATCCGCGAACTGGCCAGCGGCAGCTTCATCGGCAAGCCCCGCGCGCAGATACGCGGCACGGGCTACTGCGTCGCCTCCCTCGAAGCCGCGCTCTGGTGCTTCTGGGTCACCGACTCCTTCGAAGCCGCCGTGCTCGAAGCCGCCAACCTGGGCGACGACGCCGACACCACCGCCGCCATCGTCGGCCAGGTCGCCGGTGCCTATTACGGCAAGCCCGGCATCCCGGCCAGGTGGCTCGGCAAGCTGCATCAAGGGGATGAGATAGAGGGGATCGCGTCGGCGCTGTATCAAGCAGCGGTCACACGAAACGCGGGATGACAGGTAGCCCGGGCTTCAGCCCGGGACATGCAGGTTGCCGCCAAGATCGAAGGCCCGGTCAGCTCCCGGGCTCGGGACAGGCCGTGGACGCCCCCGGCTTGAGCACGAACGTCGGATTGGCCTCGAAATCATCGCCATTGCGCAATGCGGTGGTCTGGGTCGCATAGCCCTTGCCTCTCACGCACCAGTTCCAGAAAAACTCCTGTGCCCCGTGGATCACGAAGAATTCGAGGCGCAGGTCCTTCACCTTGTAGAAGGTCGCGACACCTGCCGGATCGGTCATCGCCGTCGCCCTGAACTGCTCCCGGCCATAGGGATAGGCGCTGCTGATCAACACTACCTCGGCCGACTCCAGTGGCTGGCCCTGCTCGTTGCGCACCTGTACCTCGGCATAGGGCTGGAGGGTCTTGTAGACGGGGACGCAGGCGCAGAGGGTGGTGGCGGTCGCCAGCGCCAGGGCGGCTCTGGGTGTGCGGTGGCCCATTGTCATGTCTCGATCCCTGGGACGTGGATTAAGGAGTTGGAGGCCGACGTCAAGGAAATCCTGTGGGCCCGCTGTCGAGCAACGGCCCCCACTCGCAAAGATGGAGCCCGATACCTCATCAGTGCTGATCGCTATCTACTCGCAGGCTGCCCTATAGGCACCCGCAAGCCAACGATCAACCCGACCGGCAACCACAGCACGACCCAATAGGGGCTAGGCCGACTGAATATGGATGAGATATCCGACACCATCGCCACCAGGGCAAACACCAAGGCCGCCAGCGCCACACGGGCAGCGGGATCGGCACGCAGCCGCCACGCCTTGAGCAGCACAGAGCCAAGCAACAGCAGGAACAAGGCGAAGCCGATGACCCCGTACTCGAACCACAGCTGCAAGTACTGGCTATGGGCGCGATTCACCACGTCGCCCCATGGATAGCGGTAGATCAGGTCGACGCCGGCGCCCTTGCCCAGGATCCAGAACTCGGGCAGGCGGTCCAGCCAGTTCAGCCAGATCGGAACGCGCTGGCTGGTGCCCAGAAACCATTCATGCTCAACCCGCGACCAGAACACCACCATCATCAGCAGTATCGCCAGGGCGCCGATCAACAGAAGGATGCGCGCACGCCGTTGCGGACTTAGCAGCAGCAGGGTCAGGCTGCCCGCCAGGGTCGAAAACCAGGCCCCGCGCGAGAAGGTCAACAGCACATACACCAACAAGCCTGCCAAGCCGACAAGCACCGGCAGCCAGGCCCATGCCTTGAGCTCACGCTCAACCAGGACGCTGAGCAGCAGGACGGCAAAGACCCCGTGATAAAGGCCCGCCGGGATGGGGTGTGAGAAATCCGCGAAACCGTGCCAGCCCAACTCTCGCAGCCGACCCGTGCTTCGGAGTACTTCGTAAGCTAGCGGCTTATCCAGAATGACAAACTGAACGATCAGAGTCAGCCAGGCAAAACAGCAGGCGAGCAGCACCGCGAGAGCCAGGGGAATTCCGATCACGCCTTTGCTCATCAGATGGCTGATCGTGAACACGTACAGCAGGATCAGCAGCGCCACCTTCAACCAGTAGCCTGGCCACTTTTCAGCGCCATCGAGGCTGCCACGCAGTACCACCCAGCTCAGCAAAGCCAGCAGCGCCAGAGCACAGGGCTGGCGCCACAGGGGAAGCGCTAGGCGCTCGACCAGCAGCAGAACCAGCGCCGGCACGAACAGCAGCAGGTAGACCTGCGTGGCCTGACGGCTGCCATCGTTATTGAACAGAAAGCCGCTCAGTTGCACGAACAGGCCCAAGGCCAACAGGGCCAGACCGGGTCTCGACAGCAGGGCTCGCAAGGATTCCCAGGACATGGAGGGGCCGGCGCTCAGCATTGGGGCTGGTCCTTGTCCCGCGTCGCGGGTCTCAGGCGAGCAACGGCCAGCAGCAGCAAGTAACGGCTGTTGGTGCGCAGATAACGCCAGAGCAGGCGTCGAGGCTCCAGCAACAAGCGGAACAACCACTCCATGGCGATCCGCCGTACCCAGCGCGGTGCCCGTGGCAACTGGCCGGAAAGTACGTCGAAGGAGCCGCCTACTCCCATGCCCACCTTGACGCCCAGGCTCGACCAGTGGGTTTGCAGCAAGAGCTCTTTTTTCGGTGAGCTCATGCCGACAAACAGCATGTCCGCTCCACTGGCACGAACGCCCTGAATCACGTCGGCTTCCTCACTGGCCGTGAAGTAGCCATTGCGCATACCGACAATTCGCAAGCCGGGGTAACGGGCCAACAGGCGCTCGGCGGTCTGTTCGACCACCTCCTGGCGAGCGCCGAGCAAATACACCGAAGCCTTGGCCTCCGCGGCCATTTCGCACAGCAGCCCCATCAGGTCGATCCCCGCGCAGCGCGATGGTGCCTTGATGCCCAGCGCCTTGAGCCCCAGGGCAATGCCCGCGCCATCGATATGGACGCGCTCCGCCTCGTGCAGCGCCTGCATCAGTGAGGGGGTGGCGCGCGCGTCGACCAGCTTGGCGACGTTGAGCCCCTCCAGTCGCAGGCGACAACCGTCCGTGAGGGCCTGACGGGCCTGCTCGATCATTTCCCGGGTGCTGAGCAGATCCAGAGGGCACCCCAGGAATTCAATGCGGCGGCTATCCGGTTCGCTGTTCATGAGTGAGTGATTCTGTGTGGTGGGACGTTGGCGAGGTGCTGCGCAAGGTGGCGCCGCAAAGCAGCCAGAAGGCGCCTGTGCCGGAGACCGTGAGCAGGTGTTCGGAGCTGATCAGGGTAGTGGCAAGGCCCAGGGTCAGCCAGAACACTGCGAGCACCATGGGCTCGCGGTCCCTTCGGTAGCGGTTCCACAAGGCCAGGGACATGTTCAGGTAGAACCAGAGGAACAGCAGCGCGGCAGGAAGCCCCAGCTGAAACGCAATGCTGAAGATGGCCCCTTCCCCCCCGCCGATCAGCGTCTGTTGCTGCTGGGCCGCCTGTGCCCCCTGCGCACCGAGGCCGGCACCGAACAGCACGACCCTGGGCAGATCCTGCAGGTTCTTCTGCAACGCCATCCAGTGGCCGATGGTTGAACCGTCCAGGAAGTTGATGCTCATCTGGACAATGCTATAGGACGCCAACGCAATCACGCCGCAAGCAGCAGCAGCCACCAGCCAGCGCACGAAGCGATGACGAAACAGCGTGGTGCCGCTGGCCAGGTACCCGATCAGGGCCAGGCTGCCGGCCAGCATGGCGCCGCGCGTTCCTGACATCCAGACGCCCACGAACAGCACGCCGCAGAGCAACAGGCCGAGATAGCCGACGCGTTTTGGCGACCAGGCGATGGCCACCACGGCCACGACCGCCAGGAACATCCCCTGTGCCAAGGGCGCAGCCAGCAGACCGGCCGCCCGTCGTTCCAGCTCGATGCCGCCGTAGAAATTCCAGGGCAAGCCACTTTCCCAGTTGGCGCCCAACGCCATGCCCTTGATATCGCGCATGTAACGCGGATAGCCGATGGTCTCGGTCCAGAATGCCGTGTTCTGTTGCTCCCAGACGCCAAACAGCGTACTGGCGATGCCCAGCAGCACCAGCAGGGCGACACAGGTCCGCAACTGTCCGGGGCGGCGTACGCAGTAGAAACCCAGGAGGAAGAACAGCACGGGAATCATCAACGTGCCATAGGAGCCTAGCAGGATGCCCGACGACGCATTCACCCTGTTGACCAGCAGGTAGCTCAGCGCCACAGCGCTGTAGGCCACCAGCGGCAGCAACAGGCGCGCGGACAGACGGGTGCTGAGCAGACAGCAACCCGCGAGCACCACCACCAGCATGTCTCGCAGATTGCGCAGCAGCCCCACCCCTGGCCAGGCACCGTCGCCGTAAAGCCAGGCGCTACCGAGGTCGCCCAAGTGCACCCAGAGGATGATGAGCAGCAGTAGCCTGAACCTCATCGCGGCGCCTGCTCTTCACGATGGCGGCGATGCTGTCGCCAGCGTTGCCACTCGCCGACCAACCCCGGCCCCAGCACGCGTATGGCCATGGTCTTGAGCAGTGCCTTGAGCCGGTCCTTCGGGCCCCAGCCGACCCGTAAGATCCACTGATCGATCGCATCCACTACCTGCTCCGTTGCCGGTGCCACGGGTTGGCACATCGGCGTCGCCGGGCGCAAGGCCTCAAGCCACAGGGTCCCCTCCAGCGCCGTCAGCGGATGAACACCGCAGTACACCACCTGCAGTCCAGCCGCTTCGGCGAGGCGACGCAGGCTGTCGGTACAGAAATAGCTCAAGTGTGCCGGGTGGACGAACAAGCGGGTCTGCCAGTCGCTCATCAGATCAGGCACTTCCACCCACAGGCGGCCCCCATCGCGCAGGGCCCTGGCGGCCTGCTGAAGAAAACCGAGCGGGTCGATCAAGTGCTCGAGCACATGGAAGGCCACCACCCCATCCAGGCTCCGCTCCGGCAGATCGGCCAGGCTGTCGATGAAATGTACTTCAGCCCGCCCAAGCAGGGCCTGGCGCTGGGCCCCGTCCGGCTCACTGGCGCTCAGCTGCAGATCGCTACGCTGCTGCGCAGCCTGCCCGAGGAAGGCGCCGAACCCGGAGCCCATTTCGAACAGGTGTGCCTGTGGCGGCAGGTTCGCGCCAATCAGGGAAAACCGTTGGCGTGCCACGTCGACGTCGCCGCGCCAGGCAAAAAACCGTGCCATGCTGCGCCAGGGCACCTCAGCCGGGAACAGGCGGCGGTAGGGGCCGGTGTAAAAACGTACCAGCCCGGCTTCGCTGAAACCGGGGGCCAGATACACCGTGGCGCAATAACCACAACGCATGAGGGTCTGCCCGGAGTGGGCGTAGACCTCAGGCCAGAAGGCGCACTGCCCGGCACTGCTGCCACAGACGCGGCACTGGCCGGTAGCCACTGCCAGGCCCCAGTCGTCGACGCGCTCAGGCATAGACACTCCGGTACCAGAGGGCCACCGATAGCGCCCACCACAGCGTACTGTGGCTATGCGGACTGGCCAGATGCCCACGCAGCGCATTCAAGTCGAGGAAGGCGTCCAGTTCGGTCGGCAGATCGTCCAGCAGTTCGCGCCAGGGCAGTTGCGCCAGCAGGAACTGCTCGGCATGACCGAAGCCGGTATTTTTCGGCATGGCGACCAGCCGATCCGGCAGGACGCCCTTGAAGGCATCACGCAACAGACCCTTGGAGCGCCCGCTGCCCACGCGCTCAAGGGCCGGCGTTCGGAATGCACGCTCGACGAGGCGGAAATCCATGAACGGGCTGCGCAGTTCGATACCGGCACTCATGCTGTTGCGATCGGCCATCCGCAGTGCCATGGGCAGCAGGTTGTCCAGTTGGTCCTCGCGCATGCGCTGCTCCAGGCGGCAGCACATCCGCTCGCGCACGATTGCCAGGCGCTGTCGCTGGCACTCCCACAAGCCAGCACTCATCACCCCCACACTGGGGCGATGACGCCGCAGCAACGGCCCCAGCGACGCCAGCGGCAGGTCCCAGACCAGGCGGTTGAGCAGCAGCCCGGCAGGAAAGGTGCGCTGTCCGAGCAGGCGGGCCAACTGGAGCAGGTGTCCTGACCACAGTGCATCCCGGGCAGCCACGGAGTGATAGCGGGCGGAATAGCCGCCGAACAGCTCATCGGCCCCCTCACCGGACAGCACCACCTTGAATCCCTGATCAGCAATGGCGCGATAGGTCCTGAAACTGGCCAACACCGAAGGCGTGCTGAACGGTTCCCCCTGCACTGCAACCAGGCTCATCAGCTCTGCGGCCGACGGGATAGCGGTAAAACGCACCACATGATGAAGCTCGCCATGGCCGCTTTCGGCCATGAACTGTGCTGCCCGCGCCGACTCATCGAACACTGCCTGTTCGGTCGCGCTGTAGCCGTAGGTAAACGCCCCCTCGAGCCGCTGCCGGGGTTGTTGGCTGGCGTTGAGCGCCACCCGGGTAATGATCGAGCTGTCCAGACCGCCGGACAGCAGGCTGGCCACCGGCACGTCCGCTTGCAGGCGCAGGCGTACCGCATCCTCCACCATCTCCCGCAGCTCCGAACTGGACATCGGCTCGGCGCCGCCGGGTTCGGGCCAGTGATGGTAAGGCGCCTGACTGAAGCGGCCGGTTCGGCTCATCCGTCCGACCACGCCAGGCGTGACGGCCCGTATTCCCTGGAAAAAGGTGGCAGTGCCCTGCTCGGAGAACCCCGTAAGCAGGAAGTCGAACAGCTTTTCCGGGTTGGGCGCCGGATAACCCCCGAGCATTTCGGCAATGGCGCTGGTTTCACTGGCCAGCGTCATCTGCCTGCCATCGTGATGCAGGTACAGGGGCTTTACGCCCAGACGGTCACGGCAATACACCAGGTCGCCACTGGGTGCATCCCAGAGCACCACGGCCCACATGCCGTTGCAGCGGGAAAACACCCCCTCGCCCCAGGTTCGCCAGCCATGCAGGAGCACCTCGGTATCGCCGTCGGTCACGAAGACACAGCCCAGCGCTCGCAGCTCTTCACGCAGTTCGACAAAGTTGTAGATGGCACCGTTGAACACCAGCACCGTGCCCGTTACCGGGCAACGCATGGGCTGCCCGGCGGCGCCACGGGTATCCAGAATGGCCAGGCGGCGATGCCCGAGCAACGTCGGCGGCACCGCCTCGACCATCAGCAGCCCCTCGGCATCGGGGCCGCGGCGGGCCAGGCGGGCCAGGGCACGGCTCGCCCGCGGCTGCAGGTCCGGTATCTCGTACAGCGCACGTACCGCGATCAGGCCACACATGGTCGACACTCAAGCGTATTCATCCATCCACCCTGCGATGTGGTTCGAGGTAGCAAGGACGCCGCCCCAACAAGCCGACCAAGGCCGGTACCGCCAGCATGATGGCCAGGCCGCCCGCCCAGCTCGTTCCGACGCTGGCGCACGCGACCAGCGCACCCGCCAATGCCAGCATGCCCCAGCGACCCGGACGCATCCCGAGCAACATCAGCAGCGCACTCATCACCAGCAGCATGCCCACGACCCTGGCCCATAGCAGGTAGCCAGGCGCTTCTTGCCATACGGCCATGAGCTGCAGCAGGGCACTGGCACCGAGCCCGAGAAAGAACGGCCGCACGAACTGCCCTTCGCGACGGCTACCGATCAACACCAGCACCAGAAACCCGCTGGAAGCAGACAAGCCCCAAGCCAGCACCAACAGCCCTGAAAACCCCAGCCATTGGCGTTGCTCATCCGGCAGCTCAAGGCCTTGTGCCAGCGCCCCCAGCAACAACAGGTTGACGGTTGCCCAGCCCAGCAACGAGGCCACCGCCATGATTCGCTGGCGGCCGCGCACGCGGGCGGCATCCCCCAGCAACAGGCGCGACAACTGACTCTGCACCCCGGAAAGACCACCGAGCACATGGTTCAACAGCAGATAGACGGGCATGAAACCCGGTGCCAGGGGGGCCAGCAGAAAGGGGGTAAGCCGGTCATGCAAGGTTCCGCATACCCCCAATGCGGACAGATGCAGTGCCGCCCCCACCTGCCCCTTGCCGAACATCGGCAGCCAGAGCAGGCGCTGGCGGCTCATGGCGATGTTGATGGCGGCCTGGGTGAAATACCCCAGACTTACCGCCACCCCGGCGCTGGCAGCAGGTGACAGGGGCAAGACAATGCTGACGGGCCACCACAGCAGCAGCGCGGCCGGCCAGGCGATCTGCGCCACCAGCAACCCACGCAGGCGCTGGCCGGAGACGATAAGCGGTGCGGAAAAGTTGAACAGCGCGAACACGCTGGCGGGGGCGGCACTGAACAGGTACTGCCGGCCGGCCTGGTCATCGCTGTAAAGCACCCATCCCGTCAGGGCAAGCCCCATCAACACAAGGGTAGCGATCAGCCGGTGCCCCTGCGCGCAACGCCAGGTCTCCAGCCAATCGCTGAAGCTGCGGTCTTCACGCAGAAACAGCGAGGCATAGCCCAGGTCGGCGAGAAAGATCAGGGTGATCAACAGCAGATGCGCCAGGCCAACCACCCCGTAGCTGGCCGCACCCAGGAGCTGCAACAGCAGAAGCTGGAACGCCAGGTTGGAAGCCTGCCCCAGGCCATAGGTCGAGGCCGCCAGCACGAATGAATGGGTGATCGACCCAACGCCATGGGAAGGCTCGGATGACTCTGGAGCAAAGGCCGCAGGCCGGGGTACCGAGTCTGGTTTCACAGTACCCGGTCCGGAAACACGACCTGGCGCAACGCCTCGCTGAATGCCAGACGCGGCTGCCAGCCAAGCAACTCCAGGGTGCGCCTGGGGTCACCCAACTGACTGGGACGATCGACACGCCGCTGGCGGGCCGGATCCACCTCCACCCTGACCTGTACTCCAACGATATCGCCGAGTTGCCGCACCAGTTGCTCGACGGAATGCTCCACACCCGAACACAGGTTGAGCACATCGAACGGCACATCCGTGCGGGGGTCGTGCAGCATGGCGATCAGGCCGCGGGCAATGTCGTCGGCATGCAGGTAGTCCCGCCGGGGCGTCAGGTTGCCCAGGCGTATGCAGCCATCGCTCGACTGACGCAGCTGCTTGAGTACATCGGGGATCAGATGGGCATTGGGATCATCATGACCCACCGCATTGAAAACCCGCGCCACCCGGCCGATATGCCCACCGCGTGCACTCCAGAACTTCAGCTGCTGCTCGTTGCAGTACTTGGACAAGGCATAGTTGTCACAGGGCGCCAGGGGGCTGGAGAGCTCCGAAAGCGGCCCTTCCTGCCACGCGTAGACGGCGCCACTGGAGGCGATCACCAGGCGACTTATCTGCGCCGCTTCGGCGGCGGCCAGCAATCGCTCGGTGCCCACCACATTGACGTCCAGGCAGTGCGCACGCTGCATCTCGCAGGTGGGGATATGGTGAACCGCCGCCAAGTGCAAAATGGCGTCGGGCCGCCAGGAGCCTAGCAAGTCGGCGACTGTCTGGGCGTCACATAGATCACCCACCACCGCCAGGCTGGCCTCGGGCGGCATCGTCAAGCCGCTGGACAGGTTGTCCAGCACCGCCACGTCGCCACCCGCCTCGCGCCACTGCCGCACGACGCGGCGTCCCAGCATGCCGGCACCGCCGGTCACAAGCAGGCGCATCACAGCGCTTTATCCACAATCAGCCAGCGCCGCATGGAGCGTGGCAGCCACGTCAGCACATCCAGCTCCCTGCTCAGCGCTACATGTAGGGCAAGCAGGATGGAAAGCGCAACGAAGGTCAGCACGAATGCAGCGCCCCCCATAACCAGCGGGTTGCGCTGCATCACGGGCATCGTGGAAATCGCCGAGCGTGTCTTGATGCCGATGGCCTGCTGGCGCGATTCGGCCTGTGCCAGCTTGATGTTGATGTCCTCGGCCGCCTCCCGGGCCGCGGAGTTTTGCTGTGCAGAAGCGGCAAGCACCTGTTCGCGGTTGCTCTTGAGCTTGTCGAGAATGTCCTCACCCGAGGTAGCGTTGCGGATCGTGTCGTCCACTCCGGCCAGCAGTCGCTCGGTCCAGTCGAGCTTGTCCAGTTCACGCTGGGCCGCTCGCGCCTTGGCCTGCAGTTCGGAAATCGTGCTTTCCAGGGCGACGATCTGCGGCAAGGGCGACAGGTATTTGCCACCACCGTCGCTGACCGAAAACAGGGTGCTGGTTTCCAAGTGACGCAGATCCGGGTAGCGCTCCAGCAACTGGCGCATGTCGGCGATGCGCTGGCGGTTCTGTTCAATGTCGAACTCGGCCTTGAGCACATCCAGCTTGAGTTGCGGGCGATGATCAAGGGCGGCCTGGCTGGTCCTCGCCAAGTCGATCAGGCTGTTGGCCAGAAAGGCTTCGCGTACTTGCCGAGCGAGGGCATTGATGGTCTGGCTAGCTTGTTCCTCGTCGGACACCCGCAGGGTGAACTCCAAGCCAAGCCCCGTACTGTTCTGGATTTGCGCAACAGGAATATCCCGGGCGTCGTCCCGATTGAGGGAGGAGCGATAGCGCACGTTCTGAAGCCAGAACTCGGGGTTGAGTGCGCGGTTACGCAACTGCATGCGATCAGGGGCTGCGGCTGACTGGTGGTCGCCGAAAGCGTGATCGACCCAGCGCTTGTCCCAGAGAAACGACTGCGCCTGCCGCCACTCCTCAAGCGTTACCTTTGGCACTTCGAGCAGTGCGGACACGCCATAAAGCGGGCGATTGGCTATCCAGGCAGCCACGGCAAACGCCGCCAACAGCGCCAAGAGCAGCAGCAAGCGACCAAACCGCTGATAGAACTTCAGGGCTCGCAGCGCCAGCTCCACCAGCGAAATTTCGTCGTGATGCCCGATAGGTTTTGCTGTGGGCATTGTATGCATCATTCCAACCTGGTGGGCCTGCCTGCAATAACGTGCAGGCGGTCTGCCAGTCACGTCGCAAAGTGCGAGAATTTGCCATAGCCACCAAACCGCTGCAATGCGCTGACCGAGTTTGGATCGCCCGATGAATAAAGACAGGTCGTTACCATCGTCTTGCAGACTGCTAGAGTGCTGCCTCTTTTTGTGGACTCCTTCGACTCAACGCGAGAACAGGCATAGATGGCATTTTCTCTGCTCAATCAGCTTCGCCAGATCAACCGGCATCTCGTCGAACTTCCCTGCCCTGGCTGCGGGCAATTCGATCCACAGCTTATCTGGCGATATGACCGTTATTTTCTGCGAGTCAATCTGTCGGTCTGCCGACATTGCAGCCTGGTCTATCTGGCGCGTGGAATGAAGGACGACACCCAAGCGCGCTTCTACGGCCAGCTATACCCCCGCCTCATGCGACAACCACCCGCCAGCAAAGCGGTGTGGAACTATCGGCTGATCGCTGGCTATCGGTTTAGCGAAATCAGCAACGTTGTTGGTCAGTGCCAATCGGTGCTGGATATCGGTGCCGGCCTGGGCTTCTTCCTGGAGGCCTGTCGCGCCCATGGCTGTGAACACTACATGGGCCTGGAGCCAGGCGGCCCTCAGCGCGATCATGCGGTACAGGTACTGGGCTTGGGCGAACACGTTCGCCCAGAGGAGCTCGACGAACAGACGCAACTGCCTTTCGCACCTCGGCTGGTGACATTGTTCCATGTCTTGGAGCATCTCCAGGAGCCCGGCAGAGCACTGGCTCGGATAGCCAAGCTGATGGACCCGCAGGGCTGGCTGGTGATCGAGGTTCCGGATATCGAGGCTGACTGGCCCGAGCTTGGCCTGTCGCAGGTGCATGTTTCGCACCGCAGCTATTTCTCTGCGCAAACCCTTGAGACGTTGTTGAACGCCAATGGGTTTTATGCCCACCACTGGCGCCAGGAAGCTCATGGAATCTACGAAGGCAATCTGCGCGTGTATGCACGGCTCAGCGCTCCGGCGACACCTGCCGTCGCGGCGCCGCCACCATCAGCGGGCAACATCCGCGCTCACATCCTCAAACAGATTCGGCCTCTGAGTCTGCGTAACGGCTATCCGCGGCTGGCGTGGCGGCTTGCTCGTCTCTAGAGGGGGTCGAAACCGTTACACGTTCCGGCTCACTGCGCCCATGACCGCTGCGCAGCAGCGCCATCGGTGTGGCTAGCAGGATAAACAGATCCAGCCACAGCGACTGGCGCCTAATGTATTCCAGGTCATCGCGCACCCGTGAAGCCATGTCGGATACGGCGCGGGTTTCCCCACGCCGCCCACGAATCTGGGCAAGCCCAGTGATACCGGGCCTGGCGGCCTGCCGCGCGGTGTAACCACAAACCTTGGCGCCGTAATGCAGGTCATGAGCGACCGCGTGGGGCCGTGGGCCGACCAAGGACATATCACCGCGCAACACATTGATCAGCTGTGGGAGTTCATCAATCCCCCAGTGACGCATCCACTTGCCGAGCGGCGTGATACGCGGGTCATCGCGGCGCGCCTGGGGCGCCAGCAGGTCACTACCGGCAGCCACCCGCATGCTGCGGAACTTCAGCACGGTAATGACTGAACCCTGCAAGCCGAGGCGCTGCTGACGAAACAGTATCGGCCCGCCATCCTGCAGCCGAACCATCAGCGCGATGACCACCAGCAACGGCGCGCAGCCACTGAGCAGAATGGCTGCACTGAGCAGGTCGAACAGACGCTTGGAGGCCGCAGTCACACCCGAACACGCGAAAGCCCCATGCAGAGATGGCGAAGGGCAGTCGGCTAGAACGGGATGGGGTGGAGCAGTGTGCAGGCAGGTGTCGAGAATCACCACGTGATCCGACAGGTGCCGGGTTTGCCGATCCGTCAACCAGCCCAGCGCGTGTTCACGCGGCAGTTGCATGGCGATCGGGCCAAGTTGCTCAGAGAACAAGCTGATATGTGGGCAACTACCCGCCAGCAATACCCTGGGCATAGGAGGATGCCAGGCAGCAACTCGCGGGCTGATTACCTCGAGCAGCAGCAGCGCCGTGCTGGCCAGCACCAACCAGCTCAGCGCCCATGACACCGCCAGTGAATAGCCGAACAACGGCATCACACAAACCACCATCCCCAGCCCCAGCAACAGCTGGCCGGCGCCAGTGGCCAGGCGTTCGGCCAAACGATGCCTGGGACGCAGCAACTGCCAGTCCAGGACCATGAACGGCAGCGCAGCCATCAACGCCAGGTCCCAGGTGCCTGGCCAGACAGTACCGGGCTCGATGACCCAGCCTGCCAACCAGGCCGAGGCAAAAACGCTCAGACCACGGGCCAGAAAACGGGAGCGAGGGATAGCAGACATCAGGCTCAATGACCTCGCTGGCGCAGCGCCAGCCGGAAAAGGCGAACGAGAGGGTAGAGAAAAGCCAACCCGCGCGGTAGCTGCAGCCATTGGCTGTCCTTGGCCGTCGGGCTCAGCCAGCCGGTCAGCGCCTGCCAACGTGCCGGCAGCCTGTCTTGCAGGGCGATGTCCAGGCGTACACGGGCGAACAGGCCTTGCCTCTTCGCGACTTCGTCATCGCTCAGTGATCTGCGCAGCGCCTCCAGTGCCAGCTCGACCATCTCGCTGCTTGCCCGGGACGGACGTCGTACCTGCTGCAGCGGCGCTGGAACCTGAAAACCAAACAGCCTGGTCAGCAGACTGAGGCAGGTGTCCAGCATGGCGCAGGTGCCGCTGTGCTTCACCTGGCCAGCGAGCAACTCGAAGTCCAGGTCGGCATGCTGCAGCAATGCGTAGATGTCCATCAGCCAGATCAGGCGACGAAAGCAGTGCTGGTTGGCGTGGGCGATCAGATAGGGCAGGGCGTAAGCCGGCGCCAGACAGGTCACATCGGTGCCGTGGAGGTCGACGACCTGGGTGATTCGCTGCGGGTCACGGAGCAGGTGCTGGTGACGCAAAAGTCGTCGATGCAACTCCACGCGAGGCTGATGTTCCGCATGCGTCAGTACCAGTTCATGGGTGGCGGCGGGAAGGGGCCAAGGCTGCCCGGGGGCGATGCGATAACCCAGGCTCTGCAACACTTCCAGGCCCACGGGCCATTGCTCGGCCTCCAACAGCACGTCCAGGTCCACACCGCCCCGAGCACCAAGAGAGCCATACGCCTGCAACGCCAACGCCGGCCCCTTCAGCGCCAGCGGCCGCAGGCCTTGAGCAGTAAAGGCCGTGACCAGGCGCTTCAGCCCGGCCCCCAGCGCCAGGGCGCGCATGACAATACGCTGACGCTCGGCCAGCAGCGGCGCTCCATACACGGGATCCAGGGCTTGCACCCTGTCGAGCTGCAACAGGCCTGCCACCCCGTGGTGGCGGATGAACTGGCAAAGCGCTGGCGGCGCAGGCGCAACGAATGACTGCTCGAACCCCATCAACCACAACGTGGCCTGCATCAGCCCCGCATCACCATGGCCGGTCTCAGCCTCGCTGGGATCGGCGGCGCGCTCAATGCGATGCGCATGGGGTGTGAACATAACGGGCGCGTATCCATTCCGGTGAATGACCAACTGATTGCAGTTGGCAACTTGATGGGGCGGCTGTAGCTTGTCGGCCGTAAGAAAAGTCGGATATTAGCCTATGAAATCATCCGCCTGGCTACAGGGATCTTTCGCCGAGCAGATTGAGTACATGTGCCAGCACTTCGGCCCCGCTGCAGCGGAGGTTCGCCATGAGCTGTTCTATCTGCACGCTGGCAGAGGCCAGACCGTAGCTGGGATACGGGCCTTCGGAGCGATGTTGCGTGACACCTGGCTATTGCTTCGACACAGCGGACCTGCATGGAAGAAGCAGGGGCAGCGGCAAGCCGTCCTGCTGGCCACCCTGGCCGGCATGAGTGGCTGGGGCACCCTGCAACGCGTTCTGCCCGCACTGCTGTCGGCCGGTTATGAACCGCTGGTGCTGCTGCATCCGCGCTTGGCAAACCGCGATATCGCCACAGGCCTGCCCATCATTCGCCCCATGAGGCCCGAGCGGCGCACGTGGTGCTCGGCCCTGCAGGTATTCATCGCCGCGCTGCGCCAACGTCAGCCATTGCTGCTCGCCAGTTGCCTGGCCCGTCGCACGCTGTGGGCTGGCAGCCTGCAGCGCACCCTGGCAACCAGCCGTGGCGTACTGCTGCTGCACAACGACTTCGACCTGATGAGCCGAGCGGCCATCGGCCAGGGGCTCACCACCATTTGCCTGCAGCACGGCATTCCAACCGATGAGTTTTTCCCGACACGAGCCGACTGGTACGTGGCGTGGGGTGAGGCCAGTCGCCAGGTATTCGAGGCCAGTGGCACCTCGGACACTCGGCTGGTGATGGACGCACTGGGTCGGGGGGATACGCCCGAGGCTCCTGCACGCGCCCCGGAAGGCATTGCACTGCTCTCCCAAACCCATGCCCAGGTACTGGGTGAAGGCATTGGCGTGGCATTGACCGCCTTTGCCAACGCGCTGCTGCGGATCGCCCCGGCGGCCCGCATTCTGCTGCACCCCCAGGAAGGCCAGCCCTATATCGGCCCAGCTGCGCGCGCCGTTTGCCGCCCGCCACACCCGGAGCTGCAAAGCCCTTCCGCCAAACCGTGCCTGGTGGTGGGCTACTGCTCCACGGCCATGCTGGATGCTGCGTTAGCCGGGCATTGGGTCGTGGCCCTGCAGTTGTCATTGCCAGGCAACCTGGCGATACGCAAAGCCCTGGCGGCGCCCTTGCAGGCCGCCACGGCAGAGCAGGTAGTCGAGCTCTACCAACGCCTGCGCGATGACCCGGCCTTTCGTCATGACCGTGCACAGGCACAAGCCCGATGGCTGCACGGCCATTTTGCCAACGGAGACGGCCAGTTCGGGACCCTGCTGCAACGACTCCGGCAGTCACCGTCGATGGAGTGCGTGACATGACGCTAAGGGTGCTGCATGTCAGCAAGGAGTTCGAACCCCTGTCCAGTGGCGTAGCGCGCCATATTCAAGGACTGGCCGGAGCGATACGGGTCGATGATCAGATCCGCCTGACCATCCTGGCACCGGTCATCGGAGAAACCGGTAGCGACCTCGACGTCCGCCAGGGCGGCTACCGTCGCCTCTGGTCAGTGTTGGGCGAACACGACCTGGTGCACGTACATGGCGCACGGACACCGATCGCGGCATTCACCTCAGTATTGGCTGTCATCCGCGGCGTGCCGTTGGTTTATACCCCGCATTGTTACTACGACACGGGCAACTGGTGGCGACGTCTGCTCAAGCGTGCCTGGGACAGCACCGTGGAACGCCTGATGGTACGGGCAGCCCGCGCCGTGGTGCTGTTGCACAAGGGCTGGGAGGCCGATCTGGCACGACGTGGCTTGTTACCCCGGCAGGTGCTGATCATTCCCAACTGCATCGATGAACGCCGTCAGCCTGCCGACACGGGCCCCGTGCAGCTGGAAGGCGCACCTGCCCTCCTGTCCATCGGCCGACTGGACCCGGTCAAGCGCCTCGACGATGTGATCGCCGCGCTGAAAACGCCAGACCTGGCGCACGCCGTATTGCACATCGTCGGCCAGGGTCATGACCGCCCCCGGCTGGAAGCCCTGACAGCGCAACGGGACCTGACCTCACGCGTGCGCTTTCACGGCTGGCAAGACGACGGCGTTTCACAGCGGATGATGGCCGGTTGCAATGCGATGGTGCTGGCCTCGGAGCGCGAGGGTATGCCGACGGTCATCCTCGAGGGGTTGCTGTCGGGCGTACCGATGGCGTGCTCGGATATCGAAGGCTGCCGCGCCATCACCGACGCCGTCGGCTGGGACGGCGTGTTTGCCCTGGGCGACATCACGGACCTGGGCGCCTGCGCGGCCCGGTGCGCGCAGAGCCAGGTACCGGCCAGCGTGGTGGAGGCCGTGCGCCAGGGCTTCACCTGGCAGCGCAAGGCGGCCGAGCTGGTGGCCTTCTATCAGCAGGCCGTAAGGCCGCGGCCTGCCGGTTGGATGAAACGGCTGACGCGTCATTTGACCGATTACGACAACCCCCGCGCGCTCGGTACACGGTTGCGTACACGGCGTATCGGGCCACTAAGGGACATGATCGAGCAGGCCTACGCCCACCATGGCCATGTCAACGTGCTGGATGTAGGCGGTACCCAGCGCTACTGGAAAATCCTGCCGGCGGCTTACCTGGCCTCACGCCGCGTGTCCATCACGCTGCTCAACACCACGCCCGTCCGCGAGCCCCCGCTGCCACCATTCAGCACCCTCTGTGCCGATGGCTGTGACCTGAGCCAATTCGAGGACGGTGCCTTCCATATCGTGCACTCCAACTCCGTAATCGAGCATGTGGGCAGTCCGGAGCGTGTCGAACGCTTTGCCCGGGAGCTTGTGCGCGTAGCCGAACGCTACTTTATCCAGACACCCGATTTCTGGTGCCCACTCGAACCGCACTGCATGACGCCATTTTTTCACTGGCTGCCGCGTCGCCTCAGGATCAGGCTGGTACGCCGTGCGGCGCTGGGGCACTGGCAACGTGCCGCGGACCACGAACAGGCCGAGCTGATCGTCGATAGCGCCCGACTGCTGACCCGCAGACAGATGCAGGTTCTGTTTCCCACTGCCCGTATCATCCGCGAACGCATCCTGGGCCTTCCCAAATCCTTGATCGCCTTAAGCCCATGAAATTCGTGAAACCCTTTGCACTGCTCGACCTTCCACCACGGGCACTGGCCTTCGTCAGACGCTGTGGTGCCAGCACGTCCAGCATCGTGTCGATGCTGGCGTTGCTGCTGGGCAAGGCTGCCATCGATACCCTCTGTGCATTGCTGGTGGCGATCCTGCTGGGCACGCTGCTACCGACGGGGCGCACATCCTCCGGCTGGTATGCGCAGCTGGAAACGCACTGGTCGGCGATTGCCGGTAGCAGCGTGTCCGCTTTGCCGCTGCTGGTGGTGGCACTGGTGCTGGGCAAGGGTGTGCTGGCACCGCTGCTGTCTGTCGCGCGCAGCCGGCTGATCGACGCCTGGACGCTGATGATCTCGTTGAGCATTTTCCAACACGAACTGAGTCGCCCCGTTGCGCAGCTCTCGAACACAACCGCACAGGGCAGCAATGTGGCCGTAAATCACATGGCGCCCAGAATCGTCATCGGCACCCTGTTGCCCAGCCTGGAACTGCTCACCGAATCCCTGGTGGTCGCCCTGCTGCTCTGTGTGTTGCTGGCCCTGGAGCCCCTGGCGACCGCAATGCTGCTCGGTGCATTGCTGCTGGCTGCCGGCGTTATCGGCGCCCTGTCGGTGATGCTCAACGACATCAGGGAAACGCGCAGAGGCGAAAGTCAGGTGCTGATGCAACGCTGGGTCGTCGACAGCATGGCCAGCCTGCGTGAAATACACCTGTATGGTCGTGTGCAGGCGGTGCTGGATCGCTACTACCCGGTGGCTAAACGCTTCGCTCGCGCCACGGCTCGCGAGCGTACGCTGATGGAGGTCCAGTCACCCATCATGGAGCTGTTTTTCCTGATGCTGCTGGTGCTCTGCGTACTGGTGGCCAGCAAGGGAAGCGGGCAAACGGACCTGCATGCACTGGCGTTGTTTTCAGCCGTGGGCTTGCGTTTGCTGCCAGGTTTTCGGCGTTTGCTGTCCAGCCTGCAGACGCTGCGCCTGTCACGCCCGTATTTTGAGGAGTTGACCTCGCCCGACTCGTCCACTCGAACACCCGCAACGGCCCCCCATCAGCACGCGGCTCCGGCTCGTGCCCCGCGCCAACCGGTGCTGCTGTGCGAAGCGCTGCAATACCGTTACCCCCAGGCCAGCCAGGCGGTTATACGTGACCTGAACCTGAGCATCGACCAGGGCGAATGGCTGGGCCTGGTCGGCGAATCGGGCGTGGGCAAATCGACGTTGGTGGATGTACTGATCGGTGAACTGCAGCCCAGCCAGGGCTCGCTGCAATGGCTAGACCTATCAGCGGAGCACCGGGCCATCGGCTATGCCGCCTCTAGCACTACGCTGATTCCGGGCACGCTGCGCGACAACCTGGCCTTTCTGGGTGGCGGTACGGAGCCGGTGCTTCGCGAGGCGCTGACCATTGCAGGTGTCGACGCCCTGCTCAATCGTCTTCCCCAGGGCCTGGACACCCCCGTGGAGGCGTTCGAGCAACAGCTATCGAGCGGCGAGCGGCAACGCATAGGGCTTGCTCGCGCAGTTGCTCATGCCCAGGTACTGCTGGTTCTGGACGAGGCCACGGCGGCCCTGGACCAACTGAGCGAGAGCCGCTTCCTGCAAGCCCTGCGCGCCGCGCGGCCCGGGCTTGCCGTGGTGCTGATCACCCATCGTCTCACCGCTCTGCGCCATACCGACCGCAACGTACTGATGGCTGACGGCACGCTGACGGACTTTATGTGTTCAAACGGGCTCGATCCGGATATCGACTCTGCCGAGCGATCCCACTCATGCATCTAGCGTTTGTACTGGCACGCCCCCGAGATCATCAAGCTTTCTTCGCTGATTTGCGCCTGCGTTCAATGCGGTGTCCGCCATGGCACCGGCCCGGACAGCGCCGGAGGATGCCCGCAGCGAACGCCGCTGGTCAGCATGACAGCCCCCTGCTCGACGAGGCTTGGGACGATAGCCGCTTGCGGTAGATGCCGTCGTCCCCAGGTACGCCGGGCAGCAAGCGGTCGTCCCGTCCGTAGATCGGCGAACCCAGTGCCGCCTCGCCACGCAGGCATTCGAACAGAGCCGCCGCGCCCGTGTCGCCGAAACGGAAGTTGGCGTGGCGGATCACCAGCAAACCACCCGGCTTGAGCACCCTGGCCAGGTCGCCGAGCACGCGATCAAAGTCATCGAAGTGAATCCAGGCGGAACAGTCAGCGGGGCGCCCCCCCAGCGCACCATGGCGGAAGACGGCCATGGCCATCACCAGGTCATAGCTGGCGGTCTCCTCCTGCGCCACGTCCCCCGCACAGGCGAAGCTCAGGCGGCACTCTCGCCCCTCACGTCGCCATCGCGCCTGGCACTGGCCAATACGGCCAGCATCGATATCCACGCCACGAATATGGGCCTGCTGGAAATAGCGAGCCAGGCTGAAGACCTCCTCGCCCGTGGAGCAACCGAACGAAAGCAGGCGCGTTTGCGGAGTGTCTGCCAGCAGTTGATGAATCGACTGAAACAACTCGGGGTAGCGATCTTCCTGCGTCGTGCCGTATGGCTGGAACAAGCCTTGCGGACGCCGCCGCATCAGGAGTGCAGACCTCCGCCGCTCGCCGCCGCGCAACACGTGCACCATGAAGCGTACCCATTCGTGGAACAACCAGCGTCTCCTCATTTCGCTTTACCGCAACCCTGATGACGATGAAACTGTCCGCCAACAAACGATGCGGAGCGGGTTTCCTTGGCCACGGCAAGCACGGACTTTCTGAACCTCAAACTGGGCACATCCACCATTGGGGAAAATCTCCTGATCGCGCGGGAAAGAGGCGATGTAGTTCTGCATGAAGATGGCACCTGGGAACTGACGCGTCCTGTCCGATTGAACGAGAACTGGGTGGTCGGCCCCAACCGCACACCATTCCCCTGCGGGAAGCTCCTGGGCTTCCTGTTCCGTCAGGCCTACGCTCAGGCGGCCGTCCCAGTGGGCTGCCGCCACTGCTTCAAGGTACAGGTACGTCCAACCAACCTGGAGCAGCTGATTGCGACGCAGAAGATTGCACATGATTTACCCTATGCCTACAAGGCCGGTGCCAGCCTGAATGCACGCTACCAGGCCGGTCCTTACCGAGCGCTGTTCTATCTGGATGGACTGCAGAATGCACGCGAAGCTTATCAGCGGGTACTCGAACGTGTGCTCGCTACACCTGAGCTGGGCACCAACGTTTCCGTCAGCATAAAGCGTGGCTGTAGCGAGTATGAGGTCCACTGCGGCCCTTCAAACGAATTCACCTTCAGTGATGAGCTCGCTGCTGCCGAACTGGAGTTGCTGAAGCGACTTCGTCAACCTGCCCCGCCAAAGGCGAAGCAGCACGCACTGACGATGATGACGTGGATACAGATCGCGTATCAGTTGGGTGACGAAAGCTATAAACAATTCACCCAAGGCAAGCCTCTTTATCCTGAGCCGGTCTGTTACACGGCGGAACCGTAGCCAATCCCCCAATTGCCAAAATGCGGGTAGTTGATATAGCGTGACCCCAAACTGAAAGGAGTAGGAAAATGGCCGAACAAGACATCCCTGAATCCATCGAAATCGAGTCCCAACGTAAAGCCTGGGAAAAGCCTGAAATCACCGAAGTCTCCATATCGGATGTGACTTCATCCATTTACGCTACCAGTGGCAATGACGGTACGTTTGGCTTTTCGAACATCTCCTGACCGGCATGCTGCATGCTCAACCACTGTAAATCCCTGGCTCGCCGATGAGCGCATTTGCCGGTCTGCTTTCCGCTCGGGTCATACCAGCGGAACTACCTGAGCGTTTTGCAGCTGCACTCGATGCGCCAGGACTGGAGCGACCCTATCACTGGTCGCACCCTGGCCTTCTCCTTACCCACCGCTTACGTATTACAGCCCCGGAAGATCGACAGGATCATCAGCCCGCCATTCGGCATGATGTCCCTCTGGTGTTGGTATTCGATGGTTACCTGATCAACCGCACCGAACTGATCGACGCTCTGGCGCTGCCCAGGGAAGCACGCGGCTGGGCTGACAGCGCCATTGCCTTTGAAGTAATACTGCGTTGGGGGGAGCGCGGTCCCGAACGCATGCTCGGTGATTTTGCGCTGGTGGTGTGGAATTCTGCTGATCGCAGCCTGTTGCTCGCCCGTGACGCAGTGGGTCAGCGCCCCCTGTACTATCACGAGGGAGAAGGGCTCTTCGCTTTCGCCACGAACCCAGCAGCCCTACTGGCAGTTCCCGGCATCGATCGCGAGTTGGACGAAGACCACTTCGTCGCTCAGCTATCGGACCTGCCCGTGGCCGACAACGGCACACCATACAAGAGTCTGCACCTTCTACCTGCGGGCTCGATTGCGGTTTTACGCTCTGGCCATCTCAAGCAACGTTTCTACTGGACGCCAGAGCAACGAACCGAACTGCGCCTGTCCAGGGAAGAGGAATACGTCGAGGCGGCACGGGAATTGTTCGAGCGCGCGGTCAAAGACTGCCTGCGGATCGAGGGCCCCGCATTTTCCTCCCTCACAGGAGGGCTGGACTCTTCTGCTGTGTCAGTGACGGCCGTGAAGTACTTGCCAGGCAACACATTGACCACCGTCACCTGCTTGCCCGCCATCAATACCGAGATGCTGGACTCAGATCACCACTACATGAGCGAGCGACGTTATGTAGCGAGCATCTGCGAACAAACGCCCGGATTGCAGCCGCTGTTTTTCAATGCTCCAGCGCAGCATCGATGGGATACCGACTGGCCACGGATGTTCCAGCTGACAGGCGCCCCTTGGCGAAATGTGATGAACATGGCCTGGATGGGCTCCGCGCGGGATCACATCAGGCAGCAAGGAGGCCGTGTACTGCTGGCCGGTGCGCTAGGCAATGTAACGCTTTCCTGGGATGGGCAAGGCACCCTTACCGGTTTGATGAGGGATGGCCGATGGCTGAAGGCTTTCCAGGAGTCATTCGCCCTGGCACGCACAAGCAGGCAAAACACCACCATTGCGCGACAGATATGGCGCTCCACCCTGGCCCCCTTTGCGCCAGACATCGTTCAGCGGTGGAAAACAAAACTGCATGCTGGGTCGAGTGCTTTCGAGTGGGGGCATCAATCTCCCATTGAGCCGTCGATCAAGGCACGTATTCGAACCGAAGATGGAGCCAGGCGCCGCAAGCAAATGGCTTCCATGTCGAGTTGGCAACTGCGCCAGGAATGGTTCAGGGAGCGCCAGTCGGCACTGCAGGCAACCGGACTTGTGCGGGCGCTGCATGGCTTCGAGGTTCGCGACCCGATGGCTGACCGGCGCTTGCTGGAGTTCTGCTTTTCACTTCCCGACAGCCTCTACCTGCAAGGCGGCGTGACTCGTCTCCTCGCCCGCCGAGTCACCGCGGATCGACTGCCTGGCGAGGTGGTCAACAACCGCAAACGCGGCATGCAATGCCCTGAATACCTCCATCGGATGAGTATGATGCGCCCCTTTCTAGGCGAACGACTCGAAGAGCTGGAGGCTTCACCGCTGGCCCGACGCTTGCTCGACCTCAAACGAATGAAGGCCCTCCTCTCGAACTGGCCAGACCGACCAGCGAGCCCGGAGCACCTGACCCTTCTGCACCGAGGCCTGCACTTTGGTGCCTTCCTGTGCTGGGTCGAAACAGGCTGCCAACTCCAGGGTTAACCTGCTTCGACTACCCCCAGGCCCTCGCTAGCAATAAGCAAGGCGCGCTCTAAGCGGCTCGGTGGCGTCTTCGATACGGCGTAGCTGTGCTTCGTTCAATCGCTCACGCCACCCGCCGGCACGCCCCTCTCGGAAGAAGCGAGCGGCGCGTTGCGGCCGCTCGGTGAAACCATGGCTGGCCTCCGCAGCCTGCAGCCTGTCGAAACGAGTGGCATCCAGTGCTTGCTCCAGACGTTTGTCATCCAACGGCCAGCCACAATACTCGATGACACAAGCAAAGCTTTCCCGGGGCTTCGCCAACATGTCTTCGTAGCGAAGAAGCAAAGGGCTCCAAGGCGCAGGCAGATCGATCCAGCTCAGCACATGCCGACTCCAGCTCCCCAACTGCTGAGGCAACTGATCCTTGAGCCCGAGCTTTTGGTCGCACAGGCTGGCTGCCTCGTCGAGGAGAAGGTCGATCGCCCTGTCCACACTGAAACCGATGTGCCCGGCCAGCGACAACACCACATCGCGGGGATCGCGCACGATATAGACCACTCCAAGGGTGCTGGTGGCTGGAAACAGCGGCTCCCCCCCCGGAGTCAATTGCCAAGCGTCATGCACCTTGTTGAACAAGGCTTCGCGCGCCTCTTTTACCTGCAGCTCATACATGCGCGGACGCAACGTCAACACCTCATCCGGCAGCAAGTCGGACGAGGCGACGCCCAGAAGCTCGTCGAAGCGGCGACGACTACTGGCAATGGGAGCGAAGTTCTGCTTCTGCGAGAAGTCTGGCTTCGACCCGCCCAGGCGATAACTGTTGAGCACCAGGCGCAGCCAGGTGTTACCAGACTTGGGGTAGGACGCCAGCCAGTAAAAACCGCTCATGCCTGATGGGTCGTCCCGGCGTGGAAGGCCACGATGCGATGGACAAGTTCATCCAGATGTTCAAAGCCGGAGAGCTGTCGAACCAGAACATGTCGCTTGATGCCGGCCGCCAATCGCGTAACCAGTGAGAAGTGGGCGCCCTTGCCAGCGGCAACCGTCATGAGGATCCGTTCCTGATACAGGGCCTTGGAAAACCGAACCGATGCCGGTAAGCCGCCAACCTCTTCCAGCCCTGCATGCTTGGCATCCTCGACGCGCTCCAGGTGGTACAGCGCTGTCAGACTCAAAGGAGCGCCCACGGCGAAGTGCTCTGCTCCCAAGCCGACGGAGAATTTGTCCATACCCTGTCGTACACGCTCTGCGTCCCCCGTGGCATGGCCAAACTGGCCCATAGCGTCCTGCCAGAGCTTGACCCTGGGGAAGGTAGGAAATGCCACTGCACCTCGCGTCGGATCGAGACTTACCACCGTGACATCGTCCGCCAGAATCGGATAACCCCGCCGCATGAAGGCGGATGCAAGGGTCGATTTACCCGTTCCCGAGGGCGCCGTGAAAGCGACCGCGACATCCCCCTGGGGAGAAGGCAGTTTCACGCAACAGGCGTGCAGAGGTATAACGGTACGGCGCTGGCAAACGATTGCAAACACGGTCCCGAACAGAAATGCCCTCACTGCGGGCAGGTCCGCTGGGAGGCTGGGTTGAACCCGAATCGCACGACCATCCTGTGCTATGCGGTAGATCGCAACTGACTCGATGGTGAATAGACAGGTTCCATCGGCGTCCATTTGCAGAACGGGACCGTCGTATTGAGGGTCCCGCAGTCGTGCCTCAACCGCTCCGAGTTCGATATGAAGATCTACCGGGGCCTGAGTATCCCCCGTCCAGGGCAACAGCTCCGGCAACGGCAAATCACTGTGCACGCGCCAGCCGCACAGGAAGTAATCATCATGCATGGCGTGACACCTAATCTTGCTGCCGCAAAGCGTGAACGTTGCCGATATGCTCCGCCCCACAAACGATCCCACCGTCCTGCCCCGGCAATACCAGCCAGGCATGGGCGCCTATGGACTCACCTTCTTTGCGCACCCCCAGGCAAAGTACCGAACGCCTCCCGCGCAAGCGCAACATGCACGCAGCCACCAATGCTTGGGGCAAACAAAGAGGCTTCCAGGGAAGGCGCCTTGCCGCAACGGCCACCGCATGTCCCACCGCACGAGCCATCGGCGACAAGACCGGATTCAACTCAGACGGCGCAGGCTCGATGCGAGCCCCGCTCAAACTCAGCAGAAGGCGCCAGGAAAATAGACGGCAGAAGACAGGAGTGAACAAGAAAAACAGGGCAGCTTCGACAACACGAAGACGGTGAGCGTTGATCAAGCCTGAACCTCGATGAGTTCACGACTCGCCAGCTTGCTCAGCAGCTCCACGACATCCTGGCGAATCACCTGGATATCGCCGTCATAGTCGGCTGCCAGTGACTCACACAAGGCCTCTACACGCATGGGCGACGCGAGACGCTCCCAAATATCGCTGGCCACGGAGTTGAGGCCGAAGTAGTGCCACTGGGACACACTCATCAGCACCAGCTCACCACCGATTTCGGCGGCTAGCACGCTAGCATTCCTGATGACAGTCGCCTCACCCGTGATATCGCTCATTCCTGACTCCGTCGCCCCAGTCAAACGCGGCTCATAATGCCGAGCCATCCAAGGCCCTACAAGCCCCTGGGCCAGCAGAACAGGGGCAGGTGAACGCTAATTTTATCGAATCGCATCGAGATGGCCTCCACCCTGCAGGGCTCCACAGCGAAAACCCGCTTTAATCAGCTGGCTGCACGGCTTAGACCGCCCCCCCATTCGCCAGTACGCTCAATGGCCAACGGCCGGGTGAAAGCCATGGACCCAGCCGTATCCCGGATCCGTCAGGTTATCGGTGCCGATTCCGCCGCCTCCGGTGCGGCCAAATTGATACCCACGCACATCTGCTGGCTCGTTGGTCAACGGCAGTTGCTCGGAAGCCCCCGCCGTATCAGGAAGCCGCTTCCTTCGCCCCCTTGCCATTGCGCTCCCGCCACTGCGCCATCACGCGCTGGGCATTTTCCGCGCAGTCCATGCCTTCGGGCTTGCCCTCGATGCTGGCGATGGTCTGCAAGAGGCGCTCGCGGCTTTGCGCCAGGCGCTGCTGGACGATCTCTATCTCCGCGACCTTGGCGTGCAGGCCAGCCAGCAGGCGATCGTGGTCACCGATGCGCAGGTCGGCGCCGGGCATCAGGCTGCGCATTTCCTCCAGGCTGAAGCCCGCCTGCTGGCCGCAGCCGATGATTTCCAGCACATGCAGGGTTTCCTCGGGGTAGTCGCGGTAGCCGTTGCCCAGGCGCTGGGCGTGGATCAGGCCGCTGGCTTCGTAGAAGCGGATGCGCGAGGCGGCCAGGCCGCTGCGCTTGGCGAGTTCGCCGATCTTCATTTATTTGCTGCTCCCCTATTGACCTTGAAGTTGACTTTAACCTTAGCCTTTGCGACGTCACAGCCCCCGCCGAACGCCGCTCACCCCGAGCCGACGACCGGCGCCTACCCGGAGAGCCCCATGTCGTCCTTCCAGCCCCTGCAATTGCCCAATGGCGCCGTCATCCCCAACCGCATCGCCAAGGCGGCGATGGAGGAAAACCTCGCCAACCCGGACCAGACCCCCTCCGACGAGCTGCTGCGTCTCTACCGCGCCTGGGCGGAGGGCGGCGCCGGCCTGCTGCTGACCGGCAACGTGATGGTGGACGCCCGCGCCATGACCGGCCCCGGCGGCGTGGTGCTGGAGCAAGGCCAGAAGCTGGAGCGCTTCCGCGAATGGGCACGCATCGGCCGTGCCCAGGGCGCGCAGTTCTGGATGCAGATCAACCACCCCGGCCGGCAGATGCAGGCCAACCTCGGCCAGCCCACGGTCGCCCCCTCCGCCGTGGCACTGGAGATGGGCGGCCTGTCGAAGATGTTCCCGGTGCCCAAGGCGCTGGACGAGGCGGAGATCGCCGCGCTGATCCAGCGCTTCGCCCAAACCGCCGTGCTCGCCGAGCAGGCCGGCTTCACCGGCGTGCAGATCCACGCCGCCCACGGCTACCTGCTGAGCCAGTTCCTCTCGCCCTTGAGCAACCGCCGCGAAGACCGCTGGGGCGGCTCGCTGGAGAATCGCGCGCGTTTCCTGCTGGAGGTGGTGAAGGCCGTGCGTGCCCAGGTTTCGCCCGGTTTCTGCGTGGCGGTGAAACTCAACTCGGCCGACTTCCAGCGCGGCGGCTTCGAGCCGAGCGACGCACGCCAGGTGGTGCTCTGGCTCAATGAACTGGACGTCGACCTGGTGGAGCTTTCCGGCGGCAGCTACGAGGCCCCGGCCATGCAGGGCGACGCCCGTGACGGCCGCACCCTCGCCCGTGAAGCCTACTTCCTGGAGTTCGCCCAGGAGATCGCCGCCATCGCGCGCATGCCGGTAATGGTCACCGGTGGCATCCGGCGGCTGCCGGTGGTGGAGCAGGTACTCGCCAGCGGCGTGGCCATGGCCGGTATCGGCACCGCCCTGGCCGTCGACCCCGCCCTGCCCCGCCGCTGGCGCAACGGCGAGACGAAAGCCAGCGCCGAACTGCCGCCGATCCGCTGGAAGCGCAAGGCCCTGGCTGCCCTGGCCTACATGGCCCTGGTGAAATTCCAGATGCGCCGCCTGGCCGCCGGCAACCAGCCGGACCCAGGCGCCTCGCCGCTGAAAGCGCTGCTGAACGAACAGTGGAAGACCCTGGGCCGCACACGCCAATACAGGAAGCAGATGAGCAACCGCGCCTGATCGCCCGTCAGTGGCCCCCGCGTTCGCGCGGGTGATGGCGCGGGTGAGGGGCTGGAGCCGTGCGACTGGGGTGATCCGTGCGTATTCCACCTCCACCTGCGGTGTCACCGGGGCCGCGAACGGTGGACCGATCAAGCGCGGTCCACCCCACGGAGCCTGAGACCGTGGCGTTGGAATACCGGGCTACGGGGTTGATCCAAGCGTTCGGTGGAGGTCGCTTTCCACCTCCACCGGCGCTGCCACGCCGGGCCGCAAGGGTGGGCGGGTTGCGGCGAGAAAGGTACGGAAGCCCAGTTCGACGCCGCTGCGCAGGGCCTCAGGGTCCTGCTGGCCGTGCTGTTCTTCCAGGCACCGCAGGAAGCCGGGCCAGAGCGGCAGGCCCTCGCCATGGCCCAGGTAGCACAGGGCCGTGGTGGCGCCCGGCCAGGCGGCCTGGCGGACTCGGCTGGCGAGCAGGCGCGAGCCGAGGCGGGAGCCTTCCAGCACGTAGGCGAGGCCCCAGAGCGTGCCGGCGTCAGCGGCCAGCACCAGTGGGGCGGTTTCCGGGATGGGCAGGTGCAAGGCTTGCAGGTCGTGGCACAGGGCTTCGCGGCGGCGGCGTTGCGGCCAGTCGTCGAGCAGCCGCTCGATGCCCGCCGCCTCCAGGGCGGGTTCCAGCGCCAGGAGGGCGCGGGCGTGGGCCTGGAGGAAATCGCCATAGCCGCTGCGGCTTTCCAGGCAGAAGGCCGAGTAGGCGCAATCGACCCGCGCGTGCCAGTGAGCGCCCGCGTCCCTCAGGAACTGGCGAAGGCTCATGCGGCGGCGTGGCGCTTCAGGGCGGCGCTGAGCTTGGTGGCCAGCTCGTCGTCACGGAAGGGTTTCTGCACGATCACGCTGTCACTCACGTCCAGGTCATCCAGCTCGGCGTAGCCGGTGATGTACAACACCGGCAGCGCCGGGTAGCGCTGCCGGGCCAGACGCGCGAGCTCGGCGCCATTGAGGCTGGGCATGGCAAAGTCGGTGAGCAGCAGGTCGACGCCTTCGTCGAGCAGTTCCAGGGCGCGCGCACCGCTTTGCGCTTCGCGCACCCGGTAGCCGAGCGCATCGAGCAGGGAGGCGGTCACCTCGCGCACGTTGTCGTCGTCGTCCACCAGCAGGATGGTGCGCCGCGGCCCCTCCAGCGGGGGCTCGGCAGGCAGGTGCAGCTCGGCCTGCGCCTCGCCGGCATCCGTCTGGATGCATGGCAGGAAGACCTTGACCGTGGTGCCCTGCCCTTCGCAGGTCTCGATGCTGACGCCGCCGCCGGACTGCTTGGCGAAGCCGAACACCTGGGCCAGGCCGAGCCCGGACCCCTTGCCCACTTCCTTGGTGGTGAAGAAGGGCTCGAAGGCCTTGGCTACCACCTCATCGCTCATGCCACTGCCCGTGTCGGTGATCGCCAGCACCACGTAGGGGCCGGGCTCCGGGTCCTCGGGGCGCTGCGGCGCCTGGCTGACCACTTGGTTGGAGGTGCTCAGGCGCAGGGTGCCGCCGGCGGGCATCGCATCGCGTGCGTTGATCGCCAGGTTGAGGATGATCATCTCGGTCTGGGTCGGGTCGACCAGCGCGCGCCACAGGTCGGGCGCGGTATCGGTGTCGATCCAGATGGAGCCGCCGAGGGTGCGCTGGAGCATGTCGAGCAGGCCGCGCACCGTGTCGTTGAGGTTCACCTCCACTGGCTCCAGACGCTGGCGCCGGGCGAAGGCGAGCAACTGGCCGGTGAGCTTGGCACCCCGCTCGCCGGCTTCCTTGATGTTCTGCAGGCGGCCCTGGGAGCGCTCGAAGTTGCCACGCGCCAGGTCACGTTCGAGGAAGGTGGTACTGGCGAGGATCACCGTCAGCAGGTTGTTGAAGTCATGGGCCACGCCAGCGGTGAGCTGGCCGACAGCTTCCAGTCGTTGCAGCTGCTGCAGCGCCGCCTCGACACGCTCGCGCTCGCGGATCTGCTCGCGCAGCTGGCTGTTGGCACTGGCCAGTTCGTCCATCACCGCGCGCTCGCTGGTGATGTCGCGCACGGCGGCGTACATCAGCCCTTCGTCGGGAACGATGGTCCAGGACAGCCAGCGGTACTCCCCGTCCTTGTGGCGCATGCGGTTGACGAAGCGCGTGGAGACGTTGCCGTTGGCGATGTTCTCGGCCTCGCGCAGGGTGGCGTCGATGTCGTCCGGGTGGATCAGCTGCCAGAGCTGCACGCGGGTCAGCTGCTGGCGGGTGAGCCCGAGGGTTTCCTCCCAGGCCGGGTTGAGGGCGATGGGCGTCATGTCGAAGCGCAGCACCGCCAGCAGCTCGCGGGACAGCTCCCAGGTGCGGTCGCGCTCGCGGGTGCGCCGCTCGACACGTTCACCGAGCATCTCGTTGAGGCGCTGCAGGGCTTCGGTGGCGTACTTCTGCTCGCTGATGTCCTGCAGCACGCCGATGAAGCGCACGCAGCGGCCCTCCTCGAAGAAGGCGCGGCCGCTGGTCTGCACCCAGCGCTCGCGGCCGCCGGGCAGCTGCAGGCGGTATTCGGCCTGGTAATCGTTGCCGCTGTCGTTGGACAGCGCCTCGTTCATCCGCCGCTCCAGCAGCGGCCGGTCCTTCGGGTGGCAGCGATCGAGGAAGGTGCGCAGGCTGATCTCGGCATCCTGCGGCAGTTCGTAGAGCGCCTTGCAGCGCTCGTCCCAGATCACCCGGTCATCCTCGGGCTGGTAGTCCCACATGCCCATGCGTGCCGAGTCGATGGCCAGGCGCGCGCGCACCTCGACCTCCATCAGCGCCTCTTCGGCCATGAGCCGGCGCTTGCGCTCGTGCACCTCGGCGAGCGCGCGGGTCACCGCCTTGGGCAGCAGGCTGAGGTTCTGCTTGAGCACATAGTCGATGGCGCCCTGGCGCATCATCTCCACTGCGTGCTCTTCGCCGAAGACGCCGGAGAGGAAGATGAACGGCGTTTTCGGGGCCAGGCGCCGCGCCACTTCCAGGGCCTGGGCGCCCGAGGAACCGGGGAGGATGAAGTCGCAGAGGATCAGGTCGTACTGGGTGCGCAACAGCGCTTCCTCGACGCCCCGATGGTTGTAGACCAGCGTGGATTCCACCAGCAGGCCGCTACGTTCCAGGGTCAGCAGGGCCAACTCGGCATCGCGCGAACTGTCTTCGACTAACAGCAGGTTCAAAGGCTTTTGCGGCATGGACAGTCGTCGTCATTCCCTGTAGCCCGGCGATCGGCGGCCGGGGCGTGGCTATGGTCGCGGCTCAGGAGCCCGGGCGGCGCTGGAGGCGCAGCGAGCCGGGCGGCGGTTCGTTGAGCACGGCCCAGAAGATGCCCAGGTCGGAAATCGCCGCGACGAATTCCTTGAATTCGACCGGCTTCACCACATAGGCGTTCACTCCCAGCTCGTAGGCGCGCTGCAGGTCGGGCTCCTCCCGCGAGGATGTGAGCATGACGATGGGAATGCTGCGCAGCTCGGGGGTATCGCGCACGACCTTGAGCACTTCCAGGCCATCGATCTTCGGCAGCTTGAGGTCCAGCAGCATCACCGCCGGGTTGCCGTCGGCGCGCTGGGCGTGCTCGTTGCGACGGAACAGGTAATCCAGCGCCTCGGCGCCGTCACGCAGGACGATCACATAGTTGGCCAGCTGGCTGCGCTCCAGGGCCACGAGAGTGAGCTCAAGGTCCCGGGGGTTGTCTTCGATCAGCAGGATGGGTTTGAGCATCATCGATCCTCATGTGTTCCTTGACGGTATTTCCTGCCCACGCAGGGGCAGTGAGAAAAAGAAAGTGGCGCCTTCGTCGACCCGGCCCTCGGCCCACACGCGGCCATCGTGGCGCTCGATGATGCGGCGCACGCTGGCCAGGCCGATGCCGGTGCCTTCGAACTCCTCCATGCGGTGCAGGCGCTGGAACACGCCGAACAGCTTGCCGGCGTACTCCATGTCGAAACCCACGCCGTTGTCGCTCACGGCCACCACCACCTCGTCGCCCTCGAAACGCGCACTCACCTCGATGATCGCGGGGTTGCGGTCGCGGCTGTACTTGACGGCGTTGGACAGGAGGTTGCGCATCGCCAGGTGGAGGAATGCGGCGTCGGCGATTATCACCGGCAGCCCGTCCGTGCGCCATTCGATTCGGCGCCCTTCCACATCCGGCGCCATCTCGTGGCGGATGGCTTCCACCAGCGCCTGCAAGTCGACGTCGGAGAAACGCAGCGCGGCGCGGCCCATCTGCGAGAAGCTCAGCAGGTTGTCCACCAGGGTGCCGGCGAAACGCGCCGACTCACCGATGTGATCGAGAAACCGCAGGCCACGTTCCGACAGGCGCCCCCCCTCGAATTCCCCCAGCAGCTCGGCGTAGCCGGCGATGTGCCGCAGCGGGGCACGCAGGTCGTGGGAGACGCTGTAGGAGAAGGCTTCCAGCTCCTTGTTGGACTTCTTCAGCTCACCCGCCAGCTGGGCCATCTCCTCGGCCTTGCGCAGGACGATGCCGAGCACCGCCGAGCGCAGTTCGATCACGCCCTCGATTTCCAGCGGGTCCCAGGGCACGCAGAAGCCGCGAACCGTCTCCTGCCAGCGCTCGAAGCTGTTGCGCGGGTTGAGCGCGCCCCCCGGTCCGATGCTTTTCTCCGGCCTGCCCGCCCATTCGACGGTGCGCACCTGCTCGGGGCGGAACCACAGCAGGTAGTGGGAGTGGATCTTGGAGATGGCCACCGCCAGTACACCGCCCACATGCGCGGCCAGCTCGGGCAGCTCGTCGATGTCGTGGCCGATGTTGTCGGTGTGGAAGACCTCCTGGCCACCACGCCTGGCCAGCCAGTGCACCAGCGCATCGACCTGCGCCCGGGGTGGCGTCTGCCCCACCAGGTCGCAATTGGCCGCCGAGATGATCGCCGCACCACTGGCACGGGCGAAGTCCAGCAGGGCAGTGGGCATCGCCAGCAAGCCGGCGGCCACACTGTCGCGGTCAGCCATCGAGGAGAGCAGGTTCACGATGTGCTGGCGCAGGCCGAGCAGGCGCTGGGTCTGGCCGTGGGCCTCGCGGGTCTCGATCTGCAGCGACAGCACGCTGCCCAGCAGCTCGCAGGCGGTGCGCGTCTGGAAGCCCACCGCGCGCGGCTGCTCGTCATGGCAGGAGATCAGGCCCCAGAGCTGGCCGCGCACGACGATGGAAATCGACATCGACGCCAGGGTGCCCATGTTGCGCATGTACTGCAGGTGCACCGGGGAGACGCTGCGCAGGGCCGAGAAGCTGAGATCGAGCGGCTTGCCGCTCAGCGGGTTGTCCTGGGGCCGCAGGGGCGAAGGCCGGTAGTTGGCGTCCTCGATCACGCGGATGCGGTTGGCGCAATAGAGCGCACGGGCCTGCTGGGGGATGTCCGAGGCGGGGAAGCACAGGCCCAGGTAGCGCGGGTAGCCGGGGTCGGCCTCCTCCGCCAGCACCAGGCCATTGCCATCGGCGTCGAAGGAGTAGGCCTTGACCCGGCCGAAGCCGGTGACCCGCTTGACCTCCTCCACCGCGCGCCGGCACAGCGCCTCGATGCTGTCGGACTCCTGCAGGCGGCCGATGAAGCTGCGCACCAGCGGATAGAAATTGCCGTAGGCGGTGGCCACGTCGCTGGCAGGCTCGAACTCCGCGATCAGCACGCCGTCCCAGCGGTGCGCCATCATCGCGATCGGTTGGCCCGCCCGGTCGCCGATGGCGAAATGCACATCGCCAACATGGAAGGGATTGGTCTCGTCGTCCGCCAGGGTGGCCAGGCGTGCCAGTAACGGCGGCACATCCGCCAGCAGCTCATCGAGGTGGCGGCCGAGCAGGTCCTCGACCGCCAGCCCCAACCACTCGCGCACATTCTCGCTAGCCTGGACGACGCGGCCAGCGGCCTCGTCGAACACCAGCATGAAGCCGTGCGGCTGGATACTGCCGGGGATATGGATGGGCTCCCGGGCGCAGTTCTCGCTCGCGTTGGCCAGGGCCTCGTCGCTGTCGCTGGGTATCAAGAACGGTCTCCTTCGATGCACCACTGCCGACCCTCGCAAGGGCGCGCGCCGGATATTCGGCGCACTGCAGCCACGCATTCCATTGATGTCAGGGAGGCTGAACCGCCGGTGTCCGCCGTCGACCAGGTCGACGGCCAGCGGGATTGATCGCCTCGCTTATCATGAAGGATTGAACGCCTGGAACGTGAAAAATTCCCAAAAACTCATTCGCTTCCAGCGACGGAAGATCAGCGGCACCGCCGATCACAGGGACCGGCGGCCGCTGCGATCAGCCTGCGACGGCGCGACGACCCGCCATGCGCTCCAGCTTGCGGCGCTCGACCAGGGTCTTGGCCGCGGTCATCTGGATCGGGCCGCCGGTGAAGGTCGGCAGGTCACGGCTCAGCCAGATGTTGCCTTCGCCTTTCCAGGTCACCTCGCCGGAGGCCAGCTTCATCTCGCGCATCACATCGCGGATCAGCCCGCGCACGCGCTCCTTGCAGAACACGGCGTCGCTCTGGATGGCCTTGCTCATGGCCGTCTCGCCCTGCTTGCCGAGGGTGAGCAGCAGCATGCCGTCGGGACGGGGGCGGATGGACACCTCGTAGCCGGGGAATGCGTCGAAGAATTCTTTGATGGCGATCTGCATTGTTCTGCTCCCTGATATTTTTCTTTGAGCTCTTCCCTCTGCACCCGCTGTGCCAGTTGAGCCGAATGAAAAAAATCATGAAAATCATATAGTTGGATCTTATAGCCATCAAAATGCCACTTGCATATTGCACGATGCCCCCAAGCGAGCCTTGCAATCTGCACTGAACTTTTGGACGGGCCGCCACGTTTCGCTCGAACCTGTTGCCGAGAAAGCGGTCGTCCGTTGCGCTGGGGTGGAGGGAGCGGCGGTACTCAGGCGAGCCCCACTGGCGTCATTCCGCGACGGACGGCCTTCTCGCCGCACCGGGCGAATGGCCGAACCAGCGGCGGAAGGCACGGTGGAAGGTGCTCAGGTCCTTGAAGCCCAACGCCTCGCTGATCGCCTGCAGCGGCACGCCGTCACGCACCTGCTGCAGGGCCAGACGACTGCGCTCCTGCTCCAGCAGCGCGGTGAAGCTGGTGCCCTGCTCACGCAGGCGCCGGTAGAGCGTCGCTCGGCTGAGGTGCAGGGCGGCGCAGAGCGCCTCGATGCCCGGGCCGCCGGCGAGACCGGCGCGGATCATCAGGCGTGCGCGCTCGGCCAGGTCGCGCTCGGCCCGCAGCTGCTCCAGAGCCATCTGCGCACGCGACTCCAGCAACGCCTTGAGGTAGGGGTTGGCGCTGCGGATCGGGCTGGCCACCTGCTCGCGCGACAGATACAGGCGGTTGGCGGGGCAGCCGAACCGCACGGGCCTGCCGAACGCCTCGACGAAGTACGCGGCATGGGCCGGGCACGGGCAGGCGAATTCGACCCGCTGCGGCACGAACTCCTCCCCCACCAGCTCCCGTCCCCAGCGCACCAGCGCCGCCAGGCTGCGCTCCACCGCCGCCTGTGGATAACCGCGCCCGGCGACGAACTCCAGTTCGAGGCACAGGCCGCCCTGTGCATCGCGTGCGCTCCAGCGTTCGGAGGGGTTCATCAGCGCACCATGACGCAGGAAGGTCGACAGCGCCTCGCCCACCGACGCGCACTGGAACAGCAGGCTGGCCAGCAGGCCACGTCGCTCGGGGTTGAAGACCTGCCCGACCAGCAGGCCGACCTGCGGCAACGCCGCGTTGCTCGCCGCCAACTGCCACAACCCCAGCAACAGGCCCTCGTCCAGGCGCTGCTCCTGCAGCGGCGCGGCGGGATCGCAACGCTCCAGCAGCACCTCGCGGGACAGGCCGGCAACCTGCAGCTGCGCCGCCTCGACGGCGCCCAGTTGCAGCAGCAGGTCATGCAGGTCGAGCACCGCAAGGGCGGAGACGCGGGTTGGGCTCATGGCAGGCCTTCCTTTTTCCTGCACGGACAGTAACCGCTCAGCCGCAGACACCGCCAGCGGCTGCGGTCGCATGCCTCACGCCGCCTCGGCACGCATCGCGGCCTGCACCTGGGGTCGCGCCCCGATGCGCGCACGGAAGGCCGCGAGCGCCGGCCAGGGCACCAGGTCGATGGCGAAGAAATCCACCCAGCCGAGCACGGTGAACAGATAGGCATCGGCCACGCCGAAGCGATTGCCCAGCAGGTAGTCGGCCTGGCCCAGCGCGGCTTCCAGGAAGTCGAAGCGCTTGAACAGGCGCGCGCGGAAGATCGCCTTCACCTCCTCCGGGATCGCCGCGTTGAACAGCGGGCTCATGCCGGCGTGGATCTCCCCGGAGATGAAGTTCAGCCACTCCTGCAGGCGCACCCGCTGCAGGGTGCCGTTGGCCGGCGCGAGCCCGCTTTCCGGTCGCAGGTCGGCCAGGTACTGGACGATGGCCGTGCCTTCGGTGAGCACCTCGCCATTGTCCAGCTCCAGCGCGGCGACGTAGCCCTTGGGGTTGATGACGAGGAAATCGTCGCCGTGCTCGGTGAGCTTGCTGCGGTTGTCCACACGGACCGCCTCGAACGGCAGGCCCAGCTCCAGCAGCACGATATGCGGCGACAGCGAACAGGTACGGGGGGCGTAGTACAGCTTCATGGCGACTCCTTGCACGGGCCACCCCCGGAATGGGGGCGCGGCGGGAGTATCGACGCAGCGGTTCTCTTTTTGAAGAAGGGAGAAATCTGTAGCTTAGGTACACAAAATATACCTGGAGGCCCCCATGAAGAAGAACGTATCCGGTTGCTCGGTCGAGGAAGCCATGCACCTGCTCGGCGGCCGCTGGCGCCTGCTGCTGGTGTCCTACCTGCTCAACGGTCCCAAGCGCTTCAACGACCTGCGCCGCGACATCCCGCACATCTCCCAGCGCATGCTCACCCTCGACCTTCGCGCCCTGGAAGAGGCCGGCATGGTGCTGCGCACCGTCTACCCGGAAGTGCCGGTGCGGGTGGAATACCAGCTCACCGAAGACGGCCAGCGCCTGCGCAAGGTGGTCGAGGTGATCAAGGAATTCGGCCTCTGGCTCAAGGCGAGACCGCCGCGCGAGGGCGCCGAAGCGCCAACGCCGGAGCACGTGCAACCGTAGGGGGGACGACGCTTCTCCCGTCCACCATTCGTACCCACATGCAGCACCGCCGGTGGAGGTAAAGAGCGACCTCCACCCTACACACGGACCAACGCCTCGCGCGCCGGAACCGTAGGGTGGACGACGCTTCTCCCGTCCACCGTTCGCGCCCACATGCTGCACAGGTTGTAGCCCGGGCTTCAGCCCGGGGATGCAGGCAACTCCGCTCCCGGGCTACGCAGCCACAAGCATTCGTACCCACATGAAGCACCGCTGGTGGAGGTGAAGAGCGACCTCCACCCTACACACAGACCAGCTCCGTGCGGGGGATCAGTTCTTCACCCAGTTCTCGAAGCGCTGCTCCAGCTCGCCGTGGGCGGCCCAGAACTTCACGCTCATCGGCAGGGCGCCGCTGATGTTCTGCGGGGCGGTGGGCAGGGTGGCGGCGATGGCGGGGTCGATCATGGCGATCGCCTTGTTGTTCACCGGGGCATAGGAGATGCCCTCGGCGAAGGCCTTCTGCCGCTCCGGCTGGGTGGTGAAGGCGACGAAGGTCCTGGCCAGGTCGCCCTTCCACGAGCCCTTGGGCAGAGCCCAGTAGTCGAAGTCGTAGATGCTGCCGGTCCAGACCATGGCCAGGGAACGGGTTTCCTTCTGCGCGGTGGCGATGCGGCCGTTGTAGGCGGCGCTCATGGCCACCTTGCCGTCCTGCAGGGCGCGCACCGGTTCGGCGCCGGCCTTCCACCAGACGACGCTGGACTTGATCTCGTCGAGCTTGCGGAAGGCGCGTTCGACCCCGGCCGGGGTGTCCAGCACCTGGTAGACGTCCTGCGGCGCGACGCCGTCGGCCATCAGGGCGAACTCCAGGTTGTACTTGGCGCCATGGCGCAGGCCGCGCTTGCCCGGGTACTTGCGCAGGTCCCAGAAATCGCCCCAGCCGCTGGGGGCGTTCTTGATCTTCGCCGAGTCATAGGCGAGCACCGTGGACCAGACGAAGATGCCGACGCCGCAAGGCTGGAAGGTGCCGGGTACGAAGTCGGCGGGGTTGCCGAGCAGGGCCGGGTCGAGCTTCTCGAACAGCCCCTCCTCGCAGCCCCGCGCCAGTTCCGGTGCCTCCATCTCCACCACGTCCCAGGTCACGTGGCTGAGTTCGACCATGTGCTTGAGCTTGTCGAGGTCGCCGTTGTACGAGCCGTGCACCACGGCGTTGCCGGTGCTCGCCTTGAAGGGCTTGAAGAAGGCCTCCTTCTGCACGTCCTTGTTGGCGCCCCCGAAGGTGATCACGGTGACGAAATCCGCCGAGGCGGGCAGGCTGGCGCAGGCCAGGAGAAGACCGAGGGCACGTCGTACAGCAACATCCATGGAGCATTCCTTATTGTCGATTGGCGGTGTGGCCACGGGTCGACCGTGGCGCTGCCCGGATTCTCACAGTGCCCCTTGGTTGCCAGGTGCGCGGCAGCGACATGACGCTGCCTCCCACCGCCCCTGGCAGGCACCGGGTCCGGATCTGCCGCACAGTCTGAACGCAACGCCCGTCACACATATTGCTTTCCGTCACAGTGGCGAGCGCTTCACAGGCTCTGGGACGAGCGTTTCAGGTTATCGGGCGTGGCCGTCGCACCCGCGCGCACGATTGCAACCGAACGCCATGTCGATTGAAACCATGCGCCATGCCCTCATGGCCCGGGCGGCCCTAGCATCGGGTCACCGCCCCATGAGGAGTTGCCGCATGTCCCGCCACCGCATCGAATCCCTCGGCGCCCTGCGTATGCTGATCGCCGAACCGCCCGCCCTGATGAAGAAGCGCCTGCAACCGGTGATCGACCCCCACTGCCTGACGCTCATCCGCAACGCCAGTGTCTGCGCCGTCGGCCTGACCGGCGCCGACAGCGACATCGCCTTCCTCGACCTGCACACCACGCCGGTGATCCTGGCCGAAGGCAAGCGCATCCGGCTGGCCTGGCCCGCCGCCCTGCCCCTGCTGGAGTACGGCACCTCCAGGGCCTGCAGCCTGCTCTTCATCCTGCCGGGCATCGGCTTCGCCCTGCGCGCCAATGGTCGCGGCCAGCCGCTACGGGAAGAGGCCGGCACCTGCCTGGAATTCGAGGCCGACGCCCTGTTCCTGCATTGCTCGCGGGCCATGGTGCGCGCGGATTTCTGGACGCCACGCGAACACCTCGACGGGTGGCCGGCCGAACGGGGCGAAGGCGTGCTCTCCGAGGCCGCGCGGGGCTTCATCGCCCGCTCGCCCTACCTGCTGATGCTGACCCGCAACGCCGAGGGTGCCACTGAGCTCTCGCCCCGGGGCGACCCGGACGGCTTCATCGGGCTCGTCGACCTGCAGCGGCTGCTGATCCCCGAACGGCCGGGCAACAAGGTGGCGGTGTCGCTGAGCAACATCCTCGCCTGCGACGAACTGAAGCTGGCCTTCCTGCTGCCGGGCTCGGCGACCGTGCTCAGCGTCACCGGCCGCGCGCAGGTGAGCGCCGACCCGCAGCTGCTGGGCCCGCTCGCGGTGAACGGCAAGGCCCCGGTGCTGGGCACCCTGGTGGAGGTGGAGCGCTTCGCCTTCGTCGAGGCAGCCGAGCTGGTCGAAGCCGGCCTGTGGCGCGCGGAGACCCACCTGGCGCCGACGGCCATCACCTCCTTCCCGAAGATGCTCGCCGAGCACATGAACGGCACCGGCCTGCTGGGCAAGGCCACCACCCTGGTGGTGGATGCGGTGGTCAGGCACGACCTCAAGCACCTCTATTGACGGGCCCTCCAGCCGCCCGACGCGTCATGTCGCCTTATTGGACATATCCACGCACCTGGCCTATACACAGGGCTCCCTCCCGCCAGGTGCATCGCCATGAAGCGCTCCATCGACCACGTCCGCTGGGACCTCGCCCAGCGCTACCGGCTCATCGAAACCGTGGCCTGGTGGGAAGGCCGGCTGACCACCAACCACCTGATGCAGAGCTTCGGCATCAGCCGCCAGCAGGCCTCCAAGGACATCAACGCCTACCTCAACGAGCACGCGCCGAAGAACCTCGTCTACGACAAGCACCTCAAGGGCTACAAACCCGGCAAGGGCTTCCGCCCGCTGTTCATCGACGGCAGCGCCAGTGCCTATTTGCACCTGCTGGACCAGAACCGCGAACGCTCGCCGCACATCGAGGGCCTGGCCCTGGCCTACGCCCACACCGAGGTGCTGCAGGTGCCGGACCGCAGCATCCGCCCCGAGGTGCTGCGCCCCCTGCTCCAGGCCTGTCGCGACGGCCTGCGCCTGGAGACCGAGTACGTATCCCTGGCCCACCCGGAATCGGAGATCCGCGTCATCGCCCCGCACACCCTGGTGTTCACCGGCATGCGCTGGCACGTGCGCGCCTATTGCGAGAAGAACCGCGACTACCGCGACTTCGTGCTCAGCCGCTTCCGTGGCGAGCCGGACCTGATGGACGAGTCCGCACAGGGCCGCGACGCGGACGAGGGCTGGATGACGGCGGTGGAGGTGATCCTCGCCCCCGACGGTCGGCTGAAGCCCGCGCAGCAGGCGATCATCGAGGCGGACTACGGCATGCAGGACGGCCAGCTGGTCATCCACAGCCGCGGCGCCCTGGTGCAATACGTGCTGCAGCGCTACCAGATCGACCCGAACAAGGTGCAGGCCAAGCCGGTGGCGCAGCAGATCGTGGTCGCCAACCTGGAAGAACTCGGCCGCTGGCTCTACAGCTGAGCATTCGCTCCCGGGCTACGCCGATCACCCTGTCGCCTGGGCTTCAACCCAGGGCCCTCCCCTGCACAGCCAGTACCCCGGCATAAAGCTCCGGCCGCCGATCACCCTGCACATCGTTATGCCCACTGATGCGCTTGTCCCGCGCCGCCCCCAGGTCCAGCGACGCCAGCAGCAGTTGCTCGCCGCCCTCGCCCGCCGGCCCGGCCAGGGGATAACCGTCGGCGTCCACCAGCACCGAACCCTCCACCCAATCCACGCCCCGCTCGTGGCCGTGGCGGTCACAGGCGGCGATGGTCATCCGGTTCACCGCCGCATTGGCCTGCACCCGCACCACTTCGGCGGGGCGTTCACCCACCGGGCGCGGGCCTCGCGGCCAGTTGACCGGTGCACAGAGGAGCTCGGCGCCGGCCAGGGCCGGCAGGCGCACCCATTCGGGGAATTCGAGGTCGTAGCAGATCATCACCGCGAGGCGCCCGAAGGCCGTGTCCACCACCGGGGGCGCGGCATCTCCGGGCGTGAAGATCGCCTTCTCGCCATCCCACAGGTGCGCCTTGCGGTACACCGCGCGCACTCCGCTGGCATCCACCAGCGCCGCGCTGTTGGCCAGGGTGCCGTCCTCGCGCAGCTCGCAGAAGCCGCCCACCAGCACGATGCCCAGCTCGGCGGCCAGGGCCGCCCACAGCGTGATGCCGGGGCCGTCCAGCGGTTCGGCCAGGGCCCGGGCCTCGGCGGGGTCGCGGAACACATAGCCGCTCTGCACCAGCTCCGGCAGCACCACCACCTGCGCGCCCAGGCTCGCCGCCCGGCGGGTGACGCGCTCGACGAGCGCGCGGTTGAAGGCCAGCTCGCCAATGCGCGGGGCGACCTGGCAGCAGGCCACGCTCACCTTCATCGTCGTCATGCCTGCGGCCCTCCTTGCTCCAGTCGTTGCTGATCCGATTCCGCCAGCCGGCGCTCGGCGGCCAGGTCCAGCTTCCGGGCCAGCAGCCAGTAGCTCAGCCCGGACACCGGCAGGCCCACCGCGAAGGCGATGTCCGCACCGCCCAGGGCGGCCGTGGCGGGGCCGGTCCAGAAACCCAGCGCCATGAACGGCACCATCGCCAGCAACCCGAGCCCATAGGCCAGCAGCCCGGCGACCGACCAGCCGCGATACAGGCCCTGCGGATTGAAGATCTCGCTGATCGCGTAGTACCCGCGCCGCACCAGGTAGAAGTCCACCAGGTTGACCGCCGTCCAGGGCACCAGGAAGTACAGCATCAGCAGGACGAAGGTGTTGAAGCTGCCCAGGTAGCTCTCCGGGATCAGCCGCGCCACCACCAGCACGAGGAGGGCGATCACGCCGATACCGGCCACCCGCAGGCGCAGGGTCGGCTTCACACGGGCGAAGGCGTCGATGGCGCTGAGGCTGGTGAGCATCGCGCCGTAGCAGTTCACCGCCATGATGCCCACCAGTGCCGGCACGGCGATGAGCACGGTGAAGGTGCCGAAGCCCGCGAACAGCCGGTTGCCGATCTCGCGGATGCTGCCGATGGCATCCGGCGCCGGCAGTGCCGAGGCGATGAAGGCCCCCAGGGACATCAGCCACAGCGCCGAGCCGCCGGCACCGAGATAGGTCCAGAAGATCACCCGGCGTGGCGGCGTGTCGTGGGGCAGGTAGCGCGAATAGTCCGACACGTACACCGAGTAGCTGATCTGGTAGCCGGCTGCCGCCGAGAGCTGCACCAGGAACGCGCTCCAGGAAAACCCCGCCGTCGCCAGGGCCGCATCGGCCTGCAGCTCGGTGACGGCGAAGAGGGTGAGCATGCCGAACACCGCGATCATCAGGTAGGTCAGCCAGCGCTGCACGGTGTGCAGCAGGTCGTGCCCGACGATCGCCAGCAGCACCGCCAGCCCCACCAGCAGTACGTACCAGGGCGTGCGCGCGCCGGGCAGCACGGTGTTGATCGCATCGGTGGCGAGGATGACGTTGAACACGTTGAAGCCGATGTACACCCCCACCACTGCGATGAAGGGCACCACCGCGCCGCGCAGGCCGAACTGCGCCCGCGACTGGATCATCTGCGGCAGCCCCATGCGCGGCCCCTGGTTGGCATGGAAGGCCATGAAGAAGGTGCCGATGGCCACGCCGATCAGAATCGCCAGCATCGAGGGCAACGCCCCCAGCCCCAGGGCCGGTCCGGTGAAACCGGTGACCAGGGTGGTGAGCACGAAGTTGCCGGTGAACCAGAACGGCCCCTGGTGCCAGACCTTGCCGTGGCGCTCGCTGCGCGGCACGTAGTCGATGGAGCGCACCTCGATCTTCGGGCGCGATGCTTGGGTGTGCGGGGTGTTGTGCATGTGAAGGCCTCATCCGGAACGTGAAGGCGCAGCGCCAAGAGGCGTGCGGTGGAGGTCACGGGTTGCGGATCAGGCGGGCGGGATGTCGCAGGAGAGGGGCAGGTGGTCCATCGGATGCCTCGGCTTGTTGTAGTCGTTATGGCACCGACTCTAGCCAAGGGGGCGGCGGGGAAACATCGGACAAATCAAATACTTGGTTGAGGAATATGCAAACCAAGCGCTACCGCAGCCCGTCGGCAGGCCTGCCGTTCGGCCTTCGCGGCGGAGCGGGCCGGGGGAAGGGCGTGATATCGTTGCGCCTTTTCGCTTTACCAGTTCCGGAGCGGTACATGAAGTTCATCCACCAGCGCGAACACCTCAACGAAGGCGACATCGTGGTCATCGAGTGCTCGCAGGTCTGCAACATCCGCCTGATGAGCGACGCGAATTTTCGCAGCTTCAAGAATGGTGGGCGCCACACCTACCACGGCGGCGCCTTCGACAAGTTCCCGGCGCGCATCACCGTGCCCAGCACCGGCTACTGGAACATCACCCTCGACGCGGTGACCCGCCGGGCCATCAGCGTGACGCGCAAACCGACCTTCACCCACAAGATCAAGTTCGTGCGCCGCTCGCCTTCCGACATGGCCTGACGGCCGCCTCAACCACGCAGGCCGCGCTCGGCCGGGCCGTAGGCCAGCCAGGCGAGGCCCAGCATGACGCCCAGCACCAGGGCGCTGCTGGCGAGGTTTTCCACAATCAGTTCGATCGACAACATGTCCGGGCTCCCCAGAAGTTGATTCGGCATCTGGGGCGTCACGCTATGTCGTGTTTGTTTACATGTCCATGTGTCAACTTTTCGCACGTAAACAAATGGAGCGGGTGTGACACAAACCGGGTGGAAAAGCGGGCGCATGCATTCGCCCCAACAGGCCCCGCACACGAACCGTAGGATGGCGTAGAGCGCAGCGAAACCCATCACCGGCCTTGCACCCGCCCCGTACGCCAAGCAACCCGCAGGGCTGCCACCACGGTGCTCCCGGCGGCCTCGCACGGTGGATGAAAAGAGCGTCATCCCCCCTACAAACCGGGAGCCCATCGGAACCGGGACCGCCCGTCTACACCTTCGGCTGGTGGCAGGTGACGCAGTGGATGCCGCCACCGCCGGCGGCGACCGCGTCGATGTTGATCTGCACCACCTTGCGCCCCGGGTAGAGCCGGGTGAGCAGGTCGCGGCAGAAGGCATCGGCGCTGGCGTCACCGAACTGCGGGGCGATCACCGCGCCGTTGACCGGGTAGTAGTTGATGTAGCCGGGGGCGAAGTCCGGGTTGTTACGGGTGAAGCGGTTGTTGCGCAGGGTGCGGGGCGGCGGCAGGGTGTGGACCTGCAGCTTGCGGCCGTCGGCGTCGGTGGCCTTGTTGAGGATCTCCAGGTGCTTGCGGGTCACCGCGTAGTCGTAGGACTGCGGGTCGTTGTCGAGGTTGGCGACCACCACGCCGGGTTTGACGAAGCGCGCGTAGAAGTCGACGTGGGCGTCGGTGATGTCCTTGCCCTTGATGCCGGGCAGCCAGATGATCCTGCGCAGGCCGAGGTTGCTCATCAGCTCGGCTTCCACCTGGGCCTTGCTCATGCCGGGGTTGCGGTTGCCGTTGATCCAGCAGCTCTCGGTCATGATGCCGGTGCCGGCGCCATCCACCTCGATACCGCCGCCTTCGCCGGTGAGCTGGCTGGCGATGTAGCTGGCGTCGGCGTCGTAGCTGACTTCCCCGGCCACCTCGCCGTCCTTGCTGTGCTGCTGCTTGTTGCCCCAGCCGTTGAAGTTGAAATCCACCAGGCCGAGGCCGCCCTGCCCGTCCACCACGAAGGCGCCGCCGATGTCGCGCATCCACACGTCGTCCAGGGGCATCTCGACGAAGCGGGTGTTGCGCGTGCCGCACTTCTGCCTGGCCAGGCTCAGCTGGCCGGGGCGGTGCAGCACCACCACCGGCTCGTAGGTGGCGATGGTGCGGGCGATCAGGCCGATGCAGTCCTGCACGTCGGCGGTGAAGTCCTCCCAGATCGCCGCCTGGGCGCCGAAGCTGACGTAGCTGCAGGCGTGCACGCCGTTCTCGTCCGGCATGCGCCAGGCGCCGCCACGCAGGGCGGCCTGGGCACGGGCGGGCGAGATGCCGAGCCCGAGGCTGGCGACCGCGCCGAGGCCGGCGACGGCGGTGAGGTGCTTGATGAAGTCACGACGCGAAGGCATGGCTTTCTCCAGGGCGCGGGGCGCCGGCGGGCATTTCAGTGGGTGGAGGTCTTGAACTTGGTCCAGGCACGCATGCGCGCACGCATGTCGCGCTGGGGGATGTCGCGCCCGGGAATCAGCCGGGCATAGGCGGCATCGTCGACGTAGATGTCCGGGTTACCGCGCATGTCGGCGTCCACCATCGGCCGCGCCTTGGCGCTGGAAGTGGGGTAGCCGGTGAAGTTGCTGATGGCGGCCATGTTCTCCGGGCGCATCACGAAGTTGATGAAGGCATAGGCGTATTCCGGGTGCCGCGCATCGACGGGGATGGCCAGGGTGTCCATCCACACCGTGGTGCCCTCGCGGGGAATGCGGTACTGGAAGTCCATCGGCTTGCCCGCCGCTGCGGCGGCGCGTTGCGACTGGGTGACGTCGCCGCTGTAGCCCAGGGACAGGCAGAGGTTGCCGTTGACCAGGTCGGTGACCGGCTGCGACTGGAACTTGCGGATGTAGGGCTTGATGGCGCTCAGCAGCCCGGTGGCCGCCGCCAGGTCCTCGGCCTTGGCGCTGCGCGGGTCGCGACCCAGGTAGTTGAGCACCACCGCGAGCACCTCGTCGGGGGAGTCGATCACCGAGATGCCGCAGTCGGCGAAGCGCGCGGCCAGCTCCGGCTTGAACAGCAGGTCGAGGCTGTTCACCGGCGCATCGGCCTGGCGCTGGGCGATCATCGCGGCGTTGTAGGTGATGCCGATGGTGCCCCAGGTGTAGGGCACCACGGCGTGGCGCGAGTAGGGGTAGCGGGTCTGCAGGCGCTTGAGGCCGGGCTCGATGTCGTCCAGGCCGGTGAGCTTGCTCGCGTCGAGCTTCTGCAGGGCGCCGGCACGCATCAGCCGCTCGGCCACGGTGTCGCCGGGGAACACCAGGTCGTAGCCGCTGTTGCCGGCCATCAGCTTGGCTTCCAGGGTTTCGCTGCCGTCCATCACGTCATAGACGACCTGGATGCCGGTCTCGGCGGTGAAGCGGCTGAGGGTGTCTTCGGCGAAGTAATCCGCCCAGTTGTACAGGCGCAGGATCTTCTCCTCCGCCTGGGCGTTGCCGGCCAGGCAGGCCAGGGCGGCGGCGGTGACCAACAGCGATCGGAAGGCACGCATGCTCAGGCTCCTCGGGTGTTCTGCCAGGTGACGTGGGTGCGCTGGCCGTCGAGGCCGAGCATCGGGCCGTACATCTCCGGGCGGCGGTCGCGGTAGATGCCCCAGGCCAGGCGTTCCTCGGCCATGGCGTCGAGGTCCAGCTCCTGCAGCAGCACCGTGGTGCCCTCGCGATCGGCCTCGGCCAGCACCTTGCCCTTGTGGTCGCAGATGAAGGAGGAGCCGTAGAAGCTCATCTGCAATTCCGGGTCGGTGGTCGCCACCTCGCGGCCGACGCGGTTGGCCGCCACCACCGGGAGGAGGTTGGCGGCGGCGTGGCCACGCATGGTCATCTGCCAGTGGTCGCGCGAATCCAGGCCCTGGGCGCCGGGCTCGGAGCCGATGGCGGTGGGGAACAGCAGCACCTCGGCACCCTGCAAGGCCAGGCAGCGCGCGGTCTCGGGGAACCACTGGTCCCAGCAGATGCCCACGCCGAGGCGGCCGTGGACGGTGTCCCAGACGCGGAAGCCGGTGTCGCCCGGGCTGAAGTAGTCCTTCTCCTGGTAGCCGATGGCGTTGGGGATGTGGGTCTTGCGGTACACGCCCAGCAGGCGGCCATCGGCGTCGGCCATGGCCAGGGAGTTGAAGAAGGCGTTGCCGGCACGCTCGAACCAGCTCAGCGGCAGCACCACGCCCAGCTCCCCGGCGAGGTCGGCGAAGCGCGCCAGCACCTGGCTCTGGGCGTACTCCTCGGCCAGCGCCAGGTGGCGGTGGTTCTGCTCGATGCAGAAATAGGGGGTGGCGAACAGCTCCTGCAGCAGGATCACCTGGGCGCCCCGGGCGGCCGCCTCGCGGACCAGGCGCTCGGCCTGGTCGAGGTTGCGCGCGAGGTTCCAGCTGCAGGCCATCTGGGTGGTGGCGACGGTCAGCCTGGCCATCTCACACCCCCTTCAGCGGCCAGGCCGGCTGCTGCTGGGTGATGCAGTGCACCCCGCCGCCGCCGTGGGCCAGCTGGTCGATGCGCACCGGCACCACTTCGCGGCCGGGGAAGGCCAAGCGCAGGGTGGCGGCGGCCTCGTCGTCGGCGTCGATGCCGTAGGCCGGCATGATGATCGCGCCGTTGGCGATGTAGAAGTTGGTGTAGGAGGCGCAGAACACCTCGGCCCCGGTGTCCACCGCATCGCTGGCCTCGAACAGTTCGAGCATCTCGAAGCGGCGGCCACGGGCGTCGGTGGCCAGCTCCAGGGCGCGGCGGTTCTCCCGCGCCACCTGGGCATAGACCGAGGTGGCGTCACGGGTGGCATCCACCAGCAGCGCACCGGGGCGGGCGAAGGCGCAGACGCCGTCGACGTGGCCGTCGGTCATGTCGCCGGTGACGTGGTCCGGGTCGCCCGGCAGCCAGATGGTCTTCTTCACCCCCAGCAGGCGGGCGAAGATCGCCTCCACCTCGGCCTTGCTGATGCCGGCGTTGCGGTTGGCGTTGAGCAGCACCGACTCGGTGGTGATCAGGGTGCCGTCGCCGTCCACATGGATGGCGCCGCCCTCGTTGCTCAACGCGGTGCCGAAGCAGTCCAGCCCCAGGTGATTGAGCACGCGGCGCGCCAGGCCCTCATCCAGGTCGTGGGCCGACTTGCCGCCCCAGGCATTGAAGCGCCAGCTGACGCCGGCCACGCCCAGTTGCGGGTGGCAGACGAAGCTGGGGCCGGAGTCACGGCACCAGCTGTCGTCGACCGCCAGGGGCAGCAGCTCGATGCCCGGGCCGCAGAGGGCGCGGGCACGCTCCACGGCGCTCGGGTCCGCCACCATCTTCACCGGCTCGAAGCGGGCGATGGCGTTGGCGACACGGGCGAAGTCCTCCTGCACCGCAGCCAGGGTCACGCCCCAGCCCGTTTCCCACAGCGGCTGGTTGTGCGGCCAGACCATCCAGGTGGCGGCGTGGTGGGACCATTCGGCGGGCATGACCCAGCCGCTCTGCTGCGCGTGTTGCTGCTGCATGACGATTGCCTTCAGTTAAGTTTTAGTTATCACTGAAAACCGCGATTGCGGTAATGGATGCCATGCTAGGCCTGTGAAACAGGCGCAACAAACGATAGATTTTCCACACTTATGATCAGACAGGCTTATCAGAGATGCTCAAGCACTGGCCCCCGCTGAACGCCCTGCGCGGCTTCGAAGCCGCCGCCCGCCTCGGCAGCTTCCACAAGGCCGCCGAGGAGCTGCACCTCACCCAATCGGCCATCAGCCAGCAGATCCGCAGCCTCGAAGGCTTCCTCGAACAGCCGCTGTTCCACCGCAACGGCCGCAGCGTCGCCCTCACCGATGCAGGGCACGACCTGCTCGGCACCACCCAGGCGCTGCTGCAGCAACTGGCCGTGGGCATCCGCCGGCTGGAGCAGTACCGCAAGCCCAACCAACTGGTGGTCAACACCAGCCCGGCCTTCGCCCGCCACTGGCTGGTGCCGCGCCTGGGCGACTTCCGCCGGCAACACCCGGAAGTGGACCTGTGGCTGTTCACCACCGACGAGCCGCCGGACATGGCCACCCAGACCATCGACATCGCCGTGCGCGACGACATCGCCGCCCAGGCCGAATGCAGCTTCCGCGTCCTGCATGCTGATCGCCTCTACCCCGCCTGCCACCCGGCGCTGCTGGCCACGCCGCCGGCGCAGCGCACCACCCTGCACGGCGAGCGCGAGATGGACTGGAGCCACTGGGCGCTGGAAGCGGGCATCGACGTCGGCCAGCAGAGCAGCGGCCTCAACTTCTCCGACCCCGGCCTGCTGCTGGACGCCGCCTGCGACGGGCTCGGCATCGCCCTGGTCAGCCGCTTGCTGGCGCGCAAGGCCCGCGCCGAGAAGCGCCTGCAACCGTTGGTGGAGCAGACCATCCGTGGCCCCAACTGGGCCTGGCTGATCCACCGCGACAGCGAGTTCAGCCCGCTGACGCGCCGCTTCAGCGAGTGGCTGCTGGAACAGCTGGAAGACGAGGTGAAAGCCCTGGGCTAGAAGACCATCAGTCGGACGGAAACATTTTCTTGCATGTGCCGTTGCGGGTTTTGCCCTTCTCATCCGTCCTGAATGTAACGCCCCCTCGATTTCGAGATGCCGTTTCTTTGGTTTCACCCGCCAGCCCCTCGGGCCGGCGGGTGCTTTTCCATGGGCCGGGCGTGACCGAACCCGTGACCGGCCGAGGCCGGAGGCCCTGATTCCGCTACCCAGATCGTTGCCCATGTCGAAGAAATCCCGTTCGAAAACCTGGTTCTTGGTCCACAGCTGGCTGGCGTTGCCCATCTGGTTCTTCGTGTTCCTGGTGTGCATCACCGGCACCCTGGCGGTGCTCAGCGAGGAGATCGTCTGGCTCGCCAACCCCGACGTGCGCGCCACCGCGCCCTCGGATGACGCCGAGCTGATGAGCTTCGACCAGATCCTCGCCGCCATCGAGAAGCAGGACCCCACCGCCGATGTGGAGTGGCTGGCCAAGCCCGAGGAAAGCCACTTCGCCCTGACCGCCTCGGTGACCTACCCCGACACGCGCACCGCGACCCTGTACGTGAACCCCTACACCGGGCAGATCCAGGGCAGCAGCCCGCTGTTCGACTTCCGCCAGTTCACCCGCGCCCTGCATGGCTGGTGGCTGGTGCCCTTCACCAACGGCTACAGCTGGGGCTGGTACCTGGTCTCGCTGCTGGGCCTGCCGATGCTCGCCTCGCTGGTCACGGGGCTGGTGGTGTACAAGCGCTTCTGGCGCGGCTTCCTCAAGCCGACGCTGCGCTTCAACCAGGGCGCGCGGATCTTCTGGGGCGACTTCCATCGCCTGTCGGGCATCTGGTCGATCTGGTTCATCGCGGTGATTTCCATCACCGGCGTGTGGTTCCTGATCAGCGCCATCCTCGCCGACACGCACATCTCCATCTCCAGCGAAGGCCTGCCGACGCTGATCCCGCGTGACGAAGTCCCCCTGGCGCAGCCCGGCCGGCCGATGCCGCGCGTGGGCGTGGACCAGGCGGTGGCCACCGCCACGCGGACCATTCCCGGCTTCGAGGTGAGCTTCGTGATGTTCCCCCCGGACGCCTACACGCCGATGGAAGTGGGCGGCCGCGGCTGGTACCCGCTGATGTACCAGACCGCCGAACTCAACCCCTACACGGGTGAACTGGTGGGCTCGCGCCTGCTCGCCGACCGCACGCCCCTGGAGTTCGTCACCGAGTCCATGCGCCCGCTGCACACCGGCGACTTCGGCGGCATCTGGGTGAAGCTGGTCTGGTTCTTCTTCGGCCTGCTGCTGAGCATGATGGTGCTCAGCGGCCTGCTCATCTGGAGCAAGCGCACGGTGATCGCCACCGCCAAGGCGCTCAAGCGCAAGCCCCGCCCGACACCCGCCGCCACCGCCGTGGAGGCGACCGAATGAGCAACGCAGCCCTGATTCCCGAGACCCGCCTCAAGCGCCTGTGGCTCACGTGGCGCTTCCACCTCAGCGCGCTGCTGGTGCTGATCCCGCTGGGCTTCATGCCCGCCTACTTCCATGACGTCAGCCTCGACCGTGGCCTGCAGGGCCTGGGCGAACGGGTGATAGGCCAATACCCGGTCGGCCCCTGGACCGCACGCATCGCCGAATGGGAGCTGCACGAGCCGCAACGCGACGGCAAGGCCGGCTACATGAAGGAGATCACCCTGGCCTTCTGCGCCGAGTGCATCGGCCAGGTGAAGGCCGCCTACCTGCGCATCGGCAAGCCACGCAGCCTGCGCGCCGCCGGCTCGCTGCTGTCCGGTAGCCCCTACCGGCTGTTCGCCGAAGTACGCATTCCGCCGGGCACCACCGCCGACGACGCCCTGTGGCTGACCGTGGAAGGCTGGGACGGCAGCGTGCACCAGGCGTCCATCCCCCTGAAGGAAGTCTCGCCGTCGATGATCGAATGGCTGGCCCGCAATGGAGACACGCTGTGAAGCCCCTTTACCCC
>NZ_QKRU01000180.1:0-1123 GCF_003234055.1 Pseudomonas sp. 57B-090624 | reverse complement strand
AAACATCTCGATGTAATCGAACACATCACTGCGGGCTTCTTCGCGGGTGCCGTAGGTTTTCCGTCGGATGCGTTCCCGCTTCAGCAACTGGAAAAAGCTTTCCGCGACCGCGTTGTCGTGGCAGTTGCCGCGTCGACTCATGCTGCTGATCAGGTTGTTGGCCTTGAGGAAACTCTGCCAGTCCGAGCTGCTGAACTGGCTGCCCTGGTCGGAGTGGATCATCACTTCCTGCTTGGGCTTTCGCCGCCACACCGCCATCAACAGGGCATCAATGGCCAGGTCGCTGCACATCCGTGGCTTCATCGACCAGCCAATCACTTGGCGCGAAAACAGATCCAGTACCACCGCCAAGTACAACCAACCCTCATAGGTGCGGATGTAAGTGATGTCGGTGACCCAGACCTTGTTCGGTTCACTGACGTTGAACTTCCGCTCCAGACGGTTGGGCGAGGCCACAGTCGGCTTGCCACCATAGTACCCGGGGCGCCGACGATAACCGGTCTGCGAGCGCAGTCCCTCTCCCCGCATCAGGCGAGCCACGCGGTGCCGACCACAAGACTCGCCCAGCTCACGCAGGTCGTCGTGGATCTTGCGGTAGCCGTAGACCCCGCCGCTTTCCAACCAGGCATGCTTGATCAATCCGAGCAGACGCTGATCCTCCTTGGCGCGTGCAGATTTCGGCTCGGCCAGCCAGGCGTAGTAACCGCTGGGATGTACCTGGAGGGTCTGGCAGAGGCGCCGCACCGGGTACTCCACCGATAGCTTGCTGATAACGGCGTACTTCAGCCGGACTCCTTGGCAAAGTACGCGGCGGCCTTTTTTAGGATGTCTCGCTCTTCGGTCACTCGCTTGAGTTCAGCGCGCAAACGACGCAGTTCGGCTTGCTGATCATCTACCTGCTGCCGCTGTACTTGGGGCTTGCTGTAGCGCTTTACCCAGGCGTACAGGCTATGCGCGGACACACCTAGACGCTCTGCCACATCGGCAACACGCAAGCCGCGCTCAGTGATGTGCTTGACCGCTTCGATCTTGAATTCTTCGGGGTAACGCTGGTTGCTCATGGCACCTCCTGATGGGCCTCATTATGAGGCTTGGAGGTGTCTACGAAACTAGGGGCGATTCA
>NZ_QKRU01000179.1:0-1241 GCF_003234055.1 Pseudomonas sp. 57B-090624 | reverse complement strand
TGTAGTGGTCAAGTGAATCTGGACACTGTTTTAGGTCTATCCAGCCAGCTCTTCACGCCGTGCTGGTGTCTGGTAGTCGTTGTGGCTGTGTGGCCGTTGATGGTTGTAGTAGTCGGTCAAGTAACGCAGTACGTCGGCTTCCGCATGAGCCTGATCGACATAGCCAGAGGCTGGCACCCATTCCGACTTGAGGCTCCTGAAGAAGCGCTCCATCGGCGCGTTATCCCAGCAGTTTCCTCGACGGCTCATGCTTTGCCGGATGCGGTAGCGCCAGAGCAACTGGCGAAATTCGAGGCTGGTGTAATGGCAGCCCTGATCGGAGTGGAACATCAGTTGCTGAGGCATGCCCCTGGCTTCATAAGCCACCCGCAGCGCACGTGCGGTGAGCTGCGAGTCTGGCCGGTTGGACATGGCCCAGCCGACGATCCGGCGCGCATACAGATCCATTACCGCCGCCAGGTAGATCCAGCGGCCACCGGCCCAGATATATGTCACGTCTCCGCACCACACCTGGTTGGGGCGGCTTACCGTGAAGCGACGCTCCAGTTCATTGGCTGCGATAGCACTTTGTTCCTTGGCGATCCGGTAGCGATGTTTGCGGCGTTGCGCACTGATCAGGCCGGCTTCCTTCATCAAGCGGGCGGCAAGATAGCGACCCGCGAGAAAACCCTCGTTACGCAAGGCGGCCGATAGCGTTCTGGCGCCGGCCGCGCCTCGACTCCGGGCATGCAACTCCACCACGCGTCGGCACAGCATTTCTCGCCGCTGGCAGACGCGTACCTGCCGCTTTCGAGCCGCATAGACACCGCTGCGATTTACCTGGAATAACCGGCACAGTTCTGTACGCGAATACTGCTCACCCAATGCCTCGACCAACCTAACTAGTCGAGGGCGTCCGACATCAAGAGAGCCGTAGCCTTTTTTAGAATCTCTTTCTCCCGTTCCAAGCGGCGGACCTGCGCCTCCAACTCCTGAATGCGCCGCTGCTCCGCCGTCAGTGCCTTGCTATGCGCAGGCGTCCGACCACCACGCTCCAGCTCCAACTGCGCCACCCAGCGACGCATTGCCGTGGGGCCTACCCCCATCGCCTTGCAGGCGGCAGGCACGGTATAGCCTTGATCCACCACCAAGCGGGCGGCCTCTAGTTTGAAATCCGAACTGAATGATCTTCTGCTCATGAACACCTCTGTGGGCGAAGCTTAACGCCCTATCGGGGTGTCCAGAATCATTAGGCCACTTCA
>NZ_QKRU01000178.1:0-1249 GCF_003234055.1 Pseudomonas sp. 57B-090624 | reverse complement strand
TGCTGACCCTCATCGTCGCCGCCTGGTACGGCGCCCGCGTCCTGTCGCGGCCCATCCAGCGCCTGGCCAGCGCCGCCGACCGCCTCAGCGAGAACCTCCAGGCCCCGCCCCTGGAGGAGCGCGGCCCGCGCGAGGTGCGCCAGGCCGCCCACGCCTTCAACCTGATGCAGCAGCGCATCCGCGAGCAGGTGGCCCAGCGCAGCCGCATGCTCGCCGCCGTCTCCCACGACCTGCGCACGCCCATCGCCCGGGTCAAGCTGCGCGCGGAGCAGGTGCCGGACACCCAGTTGCGCCAGCGCATGGACCAGGACCTCGGCGAGATGGTCGCCATGCTCGACGCCACCCTCAGCTACCTGCACCAGCAACGCGCCGACGAAGCGCTGCAGATGTTCGACCTCCAGGCCCTGGTGGAATCCATGGCCGAAGACGCCCAGGACCGTGGCGCCGACGTGCGCGCGCAAGGCCAGTGCGCGCCGCTGCGGGCCCAACCCATGGCGTTGCGCTCCTGCGTCAGCAACCTGGTGGAGAACGCCCTGCGCTACGCCGGGCATGCCTTGATCCGCCTGGAAGACCGCCCCGCCGAGGTGCGCATCAGCGTCAGCGACCACGGCCCCGGCATCGCCCCCGAGCAACGCGAAGCGGTGTTCGAACCCTTCTTCCGCCTCGAAGGCTCGCGCAACCGCAGCTCCGGTGGCGTCGGCCTGGGCCTGACCATCGCCCGCGAGGCCGCCCGGCGCCAGGGCGGCGACCTGGTCCTGGGCGAAAACCCCGGCGGCGGCCTGCTGGCCACCCTCACCATCCCCCGCGCCTGACCCTGTCTCCGTGCCGATACAAAGCGCATAAACCCCCGACACGCTTGCGCCTGAACCTGCGAGCACCGGAGAACCCACTCCGGCCTTGCCATCACGCACAGGAGTGACTCCCATGATCAGTGGCGTCAGTGGTTACTCGGGCTATAGCAGCTACGGCAGCTATGGCTCGGCGCTCTCCTCGAAAAGCACCGCCAGCGGCACCAGCAGCAGTGGCGACTGCGCCTCGGGACAAGCGAAATTGCAGGAGAAGCTGTTCAGCCTGCTGGACAGCAATGGCGACGGCAGCGTCGCCAAGGACGAACTCGGCACCGCGCTGGCCAACGCCAAGGAAAGCGACAGCGGTATCACCCTCGACATCGACGAGCTGTTCGCCCAGTTGGATGCCAACAGCGACGGCTCCATCGACCTCGACGAAACCGCCGCCCTCACCCCGCCAC
>NZ_QKRU01000177.1:0-1289 GCF_003234055.1 Pseudomonas sp. 57B-090624 | reverse complement strand
GTGTTTAGCCGGGATACATGGGTAACGCTTGTCGGGGGACATGGGTAACGGGTTGCTGGTCGTTACTTCTTCTCTCTCAGGTCGAACTGGCGGATTGTCTTATGGATGAAAATCACATCGTAGACACCATCCACACCGGTGGGGCGTATTGCGATTCGCTCGCCCAATAACCCACCACCGACGAACCGGCTTTTCCCTTTGAATTGCACCTGTCCGGTTCCCCCTACCTTGAGCACCTTGTCCTCCGGCTCGTACTCGATTTCCGGCAATTGCTCCGGGTACGCCCTTAGGCTTGGCTGATAGCGCGATATCGGTGGTAACTGGCCCAGTGCCTCATGAGGTCGTTGTTGGTTGTACTGGTCTCGCCATTGGTCCATCACGCGCTGGCAGTGCTCCATGTCACTGAAGCTGCGATGCAGCAGCTCACGCTTGAGGGTTTGATGGAAACGCTCAAGCTTGCCTTGGGTCTGTGGGTGGTAAGGGCGGCTATGACTGACGTCGATACCCAGGCGCATCAGCCAGACCTCCATCGCAGATAGGCCGCCCTCGATGTTTGAGCCCCAGGGCGGGCCGTTGTCGGCCGTTATCCGGCATGGCAGCCCATAGCGACGGAAAACCGCGGCCAGCTTGGGGTGAACCAGTTCCAGGCGCTCCCCTTCACAGCCCTCCAGGCAGAGCGCAAAGCGTGAATGGTCATCGAGCACCGTCAGCGGGTGACAACGTGGCGAGTTACGGTCCGAAAGATGGAAGTTGCCCTTGAAGTCGATCTGCCAGAGCTCGTTGGGTTGCTTGTGCTCGAAGCGTTGGGTGGCCGGTGCCTGGGCGTCTTCGGCGTGATAGCGCACCTGGCAGCCATGGCGCCGAAGAATCGCATCGAGGGTGCTGTGATGAGGGCGATCCATGGCCTTTGGCAACAGATGGAGCAGCTTGCGAGCGCCCCAATAAGGGAATTGGTGATGCAGGCGCACCACCTCTCGCTCCAGCTCGGCGCTGCTGCGTCCAGGACTCGTCAGCGGACGACGGGACTGATCCTGCAGGCCGGAATCCCCCAGTTCTTGATATCGCTCCAGCCATTTGTAAGCCGTCTTGGGGCTGATGCCGTAGCGTCGACAGAGCTCCCGGATGTTGCTCTGCGGGTGTTGGGCCAACAATACGAATTCACGTCGTATCGACATGGTGGTGCACTCCTGCCACGGCATCGCTCGAACTCCTCTTCGAAGGATCCCGTAAGCCTAAATGCGTTACCTATGTCTCCCGACACCTGTCACCTATGTCCCCCGGCTGAACAC
>NZ_QKRU01000176.1:0-1298 GCF_003234055.1 Pseudomonas sp. 57B-090624 | reverse complement strand
CCGGTATGACTCACCCACATAGGTGACAAATCGGTTCAACCACATGGGTAACAGTTTTTAACCTAGCGGGGTTCCCTCCGGAGGGTGCCCCATGCCTTGGCGAGAGCTGAAACCTATGGACGAAAAAGTATTGTTCATCGCTGATTACCTCAGGCAGGTGAGCAGCTTCACTGGGCTTTGTGAGCATTTCGGTATTAGCCGCAAGACAGGCTACAAGTGGGTTGAGCGTTACAAGCAAGCCGGCATGCAAGGGCTTGCCGAGCAGAGCCGAAAGCGTCACGAGCAGGAGCGAACTCCCTATGTCATTCGCGAGTACATCCTCGACTTGCGACGGCGCTCGGAGGTTGAGCTAGGGCCCAAGAAAATCCAGGCGCTGGTTGAGCGACGTTACCCCGGCCAGAGTCCCTCCAGGACCACGATCTACACCATCCTCAAACTGGAGGGCCTTATCGCCCCCCGACGAGTTCGCCGCCGGGTACCGAGTTATCCAAAACCGCTGAAGACGACCCACGAGCCCAATGAGCTCTGGAGCGCAGATTACAAAGGCCAGTTTCTGACCCAGGACGGTAAATGGTGCTACCCCCTGACGGTTATGGATCATGCCAGCCGATACCTCCTGGCCTGCGAGGGCATGGCAGGGACACGACTGGAGGAGACCAAGGCAGCCTTTGAGCGGCTGTTTCGTTGCCATGGGCTGCCACTGCGCCTGCGGACCGACAACGGAACACCGTTTGCCAGTACGGGCAGAACTGGCCTGACCCAGCTATCGATCTGGTGGCTACGTCTGGGGATCATTCCGGAGCGCATAGCCCCGGGGCGGCCTGAGCAGAATGGGCGGCATGAGCGCATGCACCGAACCTTGAAGCGAGCAGTCACCCAGCCTGTGGCGGCGCACATGGCAGAGCAACAGCAGCGCTTCGATGAGTTCATTCAGAACTACAACCAGCAGAGACCTCATGAGGCCCTGAAGCAGCAGACACCCAGCCAGTGCTACAAGGAGTCACCACGTACTTATCCAGAACAGTTGCCGGAGCTGACGTATCCGGGCCATGTCGAAGTCTATCGGGCAGATTGCAACGGCATCCTCAATCGAAGGGGACTACGTATCTACGTAGGGCACCTGCTCAAGCACGAACAGATTGGATTGGAGCAGATTGGTGAAGAACTCTGGGCCGTGCATTTCGGCCCGGTTGTGATTGGTCGCGTAGATGAGCAAGAGCAGAAGGAGGGTTATCTATCCTTGAAAGTGTCACCCATGTGACTGAACTCTTTTGTTACCCATGTGGTTGATCCATACA
>NZ_QKRU01000175.1:0-1415 GCF_003234055.1 Pseudomonas sp. 57B-090624 | reverse complement strand
CACCAGCGGGTCGAGCAGGTGGTAGGCGTCCTGGATTTCCACCACCTCGGTGTGGCCGCTGCCGTGGAAGGCCGCCGCCGCGAGGATCATGATCGCCGCGTTGACCAGCAGCGCCAGGGACAGCGAGCCGATGGTGTCGAAACGAGCGAAACGGATGGCGCTGCGCTTGCTCGCCTCATCGTCGCCGTTGACCCGGGTCTGCACCACCGACGAATGCAGGTAGAGGTTATGCGGCATCACCGTGGCGCCGAGGATGCCGATCGCCAGGTACAGCGGCTCCTGGCTGGAGAGCACGTCCCAGGAGGGCCGCAGCCCGGCGGCGACGTCCGGCCAGTAGGGTTTGATCAGCATCAGCTCGACGAAGAAGCAGGCACCGATGGTGGTGATCAACCCCAGCACGATGGCTTCCAGGCGACGGAAGTTGGCGCCTTGCAGAGCGAGAACGATCAGCGTGTCGAAGGCGGTCAGCACCACGCCGGTGGTGATGGAGACGCCCAGCAGCAGGTGGAAGGCCAGCGCCGCGCCCAGCACCTCGGCCAGGTCGGTGGCGATGATCGACAGCTCGGCGAGCAGCCACTGCCCACGCGCCACACCGGGGCGGTAGCGCTCCCGCGAGAGCTGCGCCAGGTCACGCCCGGTGGCGATGCCCAGACGCGAGCAAAGGCTTTGCAGCAACATGCCCGAGAAGCTCGCCAGCACCACCACGAACAGCAGCGCATAGCCGAAGCGCGAGCCGGCCTCGATGGCCGTCGCCCAGTTGCCCGGGTCCATGTAGCCCACCGACACCAGCAGGCCGGGGCCGACAAAGAGCATGAGCTTGCGCCCCAGGGACGCGTTGGCCGGCACCGCCACGCTGTGGCTGACGGCGGAGGGGCAGAACGGCGCGGTGGCCGTGGTGGGCAGCTTGTACATCGGGGACGCGCCGGGCGGAGGGAATGACGCAGCTTAAACGCCGCGAAGCCTCGCGCAAATGCCCGCGCGGTCGAGAAGGGCCAGCCCGAGTGCGGGCCGGCCCGGCAGGATCAGAGCTTGGCTTCCAGCGCCTTCTGGATCGCCTCGGCGCGGGCATCGACATCGTCGACGTTGGTGAAGGGCTTGAAGTTGAGGCTCAGCACGCCGCCGTCGAAGGCGACGCCATCGGGGTAGTTGCTGGAGGGCGCGGTGGCTTCGTCATAACGCACCACCACCTTGCTCAGCTTGGCCTTGAGCGCCTGCTTGCCCATGTCGTCCACGGCCACGGAGGCGAAGGCCTTCTCCAGCGGGGTGAAGTAGACCTGTTTCCAGAAACCGTCCTGGGTGTAGTTCTGCGCCTGGTCGGGCAGCGCGATGCTGTTCCACTGCACGTCCACCGGCACCTCGAAACCGGCAGCAGCCTGGATGGCCTTCAGTTGCTCGACGTAGGGGCCTTCCTGGTA
>NZ_QKRU01000174.1:0-1574 GCF_003234055.1 Pseudomonas sp. 57B-090624 | reverse complement strand
CGTCACCGCCTGCAGGTGGGCGAACTCGACGTCGGGCTCGACGTCCTCGCCTTCGTCGGGGACGAGACGCTCAGCCAGCCCTTCACCTACCAGGTCGAGTTCACCTCGTCCCAGCGCGACCTCCCCTCCAGGCGCATCGTCGGGCAGCCCGCCAGCTTCAGCCTCTTCGCGCCCCCCGCACCGGTGCCCTTCGCCGGCCTGGGCGTGCCGCCGGCCCAGCCGCTGCGCACCCTGCACGGCGTGGTCACGGGCTTCCGGCGGATCTCCGGCTCCAACGACGAGGCCCGCTACGAAATCACCCTGCAGCCGCGCCTGACCCTGCTCGGGCGGGGCCGGCAATACCGCATCTACCAGCACCTCTCGGTGCCCGAGATCGTCGAGCAGATCCTGCGCAGCGACCGCCACCGCTGGGCCGGGCAGGACTTCTTCTTCGACCTCAGGCGCGACTACCCCAAGCGCGAGCAGGTCATGCAATACGACGAGAGCGACCTGGCCTTCATCCAGCGCCTGCTGGCCGAGGTGGGCATCTGGTACCGCTTCACCGCCGACGAGCGCCTGGGCATCGATGTCGTCGAGTTCCACGATGACCAGCGCAACTACCGGTTCGGCGTCCAGCTGCCCTACCGCCCGCAGTCCGGCATCGTCAGCAGCGGCCAGGACGCCGTCTGGGACCTGCAGACGAGCCACGGCGTGGTGGAAAGGAACCTGCGCATCCGCGCCTACACCCCGCGTGACGCGACGGCCTACCTCGACGGCGACCTCGACCAGACCCGGGGCGACCCGACCACCTACGGCGAGGCCTATCACTACGGCGAGCCCTACATCGAGCTGGACGACCCTCACGCCCGCGACGAAGACCTGAAAAGCGAAAGCGGCTACTTCTATGCCCGCCTCGCCCACGAGCGCTACCTCAACGACCAGACCCGCCTCGACGGCCGCACCAGCAGCGCCACCCTGGCACCTGGGCAGGTGCTGAAGATCGAGGGCGGCGCGCCCGAGGCCTTCACCCCTGGCGCCGTCATCACCCGCCTGGTCACCGTCGCCGCCCGCGATCGCAGCTTCGAAGCCCGCTTCGAGGCCATCCCCTACAGCGAAAGCGTGTGCTTTCGCCCGCCGCTGCTGCCGCGGCCCGTGATCGCCGGCACCATCCCGGCCCGCGTCACCAGCGCGCAGGCCGACGACCTCTACAGCCACATCGACCTGGAGGGCCGCTACAAGGTCAACTTCCTCTTCGACCAGGACACCTGGCCCGCCGGCCAGGAAAGCATGTGGCTGCGCCTGGCACGCGCCTATGCCGGGGATACCCACGGCCTGCACCTGCCGCTGATCCAGGGCACCGAGGTGGGCATCGCCTTCGAGCGCGGCGACCCGGACCGGGGCTTCATCGCCTTCGCCCTGCACGACAGCCGGCACCCCGACCTCGTCACCCTGAAGAACTACAAGCGCAACGTCCTGCGCACCCCGTCCAACAACAAGCTGCGCCTGGACGACACCCGTGGCCAGGAACACATCAAGCTCAGCACCGAGCACAGCGGCAAGAGCCAGCTCAACCTCGGCCACCTGGTGGATGGGCA
>NZ_QKRU01000173.1:0-1610 GCF_003234055.1 Pseudomonas sp. 57B-090624 | reverse complement strand
CCGATTCTGTTGAAAAAGTAGCGTCCTCCCCATGCCGTTGGCAAAATTGCTCTGTCAGCGAGCGCGGGGGCGAATAGCATGATGGGGCAGTTACCGGGAGGGCAGCAGCGCCTGTTCTACTCGTTCAATCTGGAAAATCACGTCCCGCCCCAACACCCCCTGCGCAGCATCGACCAGTGCTTGGATCTCAGTGATCTGCGCGCCCACCTGGCGGATTTCTATAGCCCCATCGGGCGCCCCTCGATAGATCCGGAACTGATGGTGCGCATGCTGGTCGTCGGCTATTGCTATGGCATCCGTTCCGAGCGGCGATTGTGCGAAGAGGTGCACCTGAACCTGGCCTATCGCTGGTTCTGCCGGCTGGGTCTGGAAGACGAAGTCCCCAATCATTCGACCTTCTCGAAGAATCGCCATGGGCGTTTTCGTGACAGCGATCTGTTCCGCTGGTTGTTCAATGAAGTGCTGCGGCGTTGCATGGCGGCCGGCCTTGTAAAGGGTGAAGGTTTCGCCGTCGACGCCAGCATCATCAAGGCGGATGCCAGCCGGCAACGCGGGGTGGCGGGAGATGAAGTCGATTGGAGCGATCCAAAGCTCAGTAGTCGCGCCGTGCGCGAGTACCTCGAAGCCCTTGATGAAGAGGCGCTGGCTGAGACTCTTCCCAAGAAAATTTCGCTCACCGATCCTCAGTCCCGTTGGACAGCAGCACCAGGCGGCCCGGCCTTCTTTGCCTACTCCACGAATTACCTGATCGACACTGAGCACGGTGTGATCATGGATGTGGAAGCGACTCCAGCGCACCGTACCGCCGAAGTTGACTCGACCCGGACGATGGTCGAGCGTGTCGAAGCGCAGTTCGATCTCACACCGGAACGACTCATCGGCGATACCGCCTATGGCACTGCCCCGATGCTGGCCTGGATGGTCGAAGAAAAGGACATCGAGCCGCATGTGCCGGTGTGGGACAAGACCGAGCGCAAGGACGACAGCCTCTCCAGTAACGACTTCCACTGGAATCAGGAGGCCAATGAATATCGCTGCCCAGCCGGCAAACCACTACGCAGTGAATGGCGCGCCTTCACCCAGAAAAGATCGCGGGTGACCAAGGCCAACACCATCATCTACCGCTCCAGCCAAACCGACTGCACTACCTGTACGCTGAAAGCGAAGTGCTGCCCCAACACGCCGAATCGGAAAATCGTCCGCAGCATCCACGAGGCTGCCCGCGACGTGGCCAGACGCATCGCCAAGACACCGGAATACCTCGTCTCTCGTTGCGAACGGAAGAAGGTGGAGATGCTTTTCGCTCACCTCAAACGGATCATGAAACTCGACCGTTTACGGCTGCGTGGCCTGACGGGTGCGACTGACGAATTCACCTTGGCCGCGACCGTGCAAAACCTGCGACGCATGGCCAAGCTTTTGCCTCACGGGCCACCGACCACGGGATAGGTGCGCCTGCTGAGAGCAGAAACCCTCAAATTAGCCCTCAAACCTGAGCAAGGACGCTCAGTGAAACGCCGGAAGGCAACTTGAAGTGGCTTGCAGCCACTTCGACAGCAGGCACATCCGACCGGCTGGCTGCCGCTAAAGCTACTTTTTCAACAGAATCG
>NZ_QKRU01000172.1:0-1680 GCF_003234055.1 Pseudomonas sp. 57B-090624 | reverse complement strand
GGTCGGGGCCGGCGGGTCGCCTGGCCGGGCGGGCCGGCTGGCGCTTCGGCAGACCCGCAACGCTGGCTGCGGTGCCGGGCATGATGGGGGAGGCCAGGCTGGCAGCGCCTTGAGCGCGCCTACCGCATCCTGGTGGAGCGTGCGGATTGCGACGGCTTTGCTGCCTGCGACTGGAACGTGGCCGGCAAGGCGCAGTTCGAGCCGGGCATCGCCATGAGCTGACAGGGGGCCCGCTGCAGGGCTTCGCGGTCCTCGCCGCTCAAGCGGCTCGACGACGTTGTCCGTACCCAGGCCCAGGCGTTCAATCCATGCATCGCCAAGGCGCTCCTCGCCAGAGGTCTACGTGGCCCGGGGCGGCCTATCGCCAGAGCGAGTTCATCCGTGAAAGACCTTCCATCCTCACGACCCACCCGTTGCCCCAAGGCCCCTCCCGATGCCGAGAGGGGCCGGGCTCGGGTCAGCTCTTCCGCAACGCCAGCTGCTCCAGCTTCATCAACTGCCAGAACTCCTGCTGGTTGCTGCGGCACAGGTCCGCCATCGCATCCATCAAGGCGCCTTCGCCGACCTCATCCAGGTAGGGCCGGGGATGCCCTCGCGCAGGCCCGCGTTGTCCCGGATGATCTCGGCGATCACATGCACGGTGTTCAACCGCGACTCCAGCCGATCCACCCACTGCCGCAGCCGGCGTTCCGCAACCTCCTGGCTCATACCGACACCTCCTGGCCGCTGGCCATGAACAGCGGCAAATCCCGCCAGGCCACCCACAGCTCACCCTGCCAGCGCACCACGCCCAGCTGCCGGCCCTCGTAGACCAGCGTTTCACGCGTGGGTGCCGCATCGGGCGTGCGGTGATAGTCATGCAGCGTCGGCACCAGCACCTCGTTCACCCAGCGGCCCACAGTGCCGTGCCTGGGCGTGCCGAACTGGAACAGCGCCCGGTAGGCGCCGATATCGCTGATCACCACCCCCTCTTCATGGAAGCCGTCGGTGTAGATGAGGGCGAGGGTTTGCTGCTGGTGAGGCTCCAGGGCCGGGAGCAAGGGGAGGGCATCGGCCAGGCCGATCAACTGCGCGAAATCATGGGCGACGAACCAGGGCTGGTTGTCGATCATCACGGCGCGCAGGCGTTGGTGGTGGTGATAGAAAACGAGGGGGGTGAAAGCGTTTTTCATGGCTTAGCTCCTGATGAATGAAGAAGCTGCCACCGTTCGCTGTCAGTCAAAGGGTGGCAGACCGCGCAGGGTTGACAGACCGGCATCAGGAACCGGCAGACCCGAGGGTCTCCCCGCGCGATCTGCCATAGAGCAGTGCAGTTGAAAACTGCATGCGAGCAAAGGCCTGCAAGAAACATTCGCCGTTTCCCGCATGCACCTTGCGGCGCAATCGCGCCTGATGACGGGCTGTCAAACCCGGCCACGGGATTTGCCGTGGCTGGGGGAGGATAGGGAGGAGGGAGTGGGAGGGCAAGGGTGTGGTCGCCGGATGGATCGCGGGGGGTGAATCAAACCAATGGCTATCTAACGACTCTGCTGCTCGTGACTGGCATCTTTCGACCGATTCTGTTGAAAAAGTAGCGTCCTCCCCATGCCGTTGGCAAAATTGCTCTGTCAGCGAGCGCGGGGGCGAATAGCATGATGGGGCAGTTACCGGGAGGGCAGCAGCGCCTGTTCTACTCGTTCA
>NZ_QKRU01000171.1:0-1811 GCF_003234055.1 Pseudomonas sp. 57B-090624 | reverse complement strand
GGCTGAAGCCTTGGGTACGACCGATTTGAATGGTGGCGCGCTCTTCAACGCTGAGTTCGGTATAAGACATAGGGGCAGCACCGTACCGGAAAGGTCAGGTGTTGCACTCAGTTTTTGCCGCCGCCCACTTCGCTTATCCAAGTTTTTTCGTTTTGCAGATCTCGCTCTAGGTTCCCACTGCTGTACCTTGAATACAGCGCAATAACTGCTGTTTTTCTATTCAGTGGCGGAAGGCTGAGTAGTTGTGATGCGAACTGCTCTGGTGGGATTGCTGCAAGCAATGGAATGTTTGCATAGATATTGTCATCTGCGTCGTTTGTCCAGTTAAGTCTTCGATGAAATAGGTTTGTGTCGCTACTCATTTCTTTAAGCAGTTCCTGGGCCTTGTCAGGGTATGAGTCCAAATTTGCTTGTTCTTGTCGTGCGCGTAAGTAGTGACGGAAATCTTGAAAGTCGCTCTCTTTGTACTCATAGATTCCTAGACCGGCGTAGCCAGTTTCAAGGTCGCCGAAATAGCCCCTGTTTATGGGGGGGAGTAATCTATTTTTGTACAGGTGGTCTATATAGTTTTTTGCTTCTTGTATGACTTGGTTGCGATCGATTCTTAGTTCTGAGATGTCGGAGAGCCATAAGCGCAGGCCTACTACGTGGAGGATCTCTCCAAGATCTAAGTATTCCTTTTTTTCAAATTTTCTTTCCATCTCTATAACTGCCTTCTCGACAGTTGCTTCGTCGCGCTCTGCTGAGTGCCAAACTGTGCGCCAAGCTGGTTCGGCTAGCGGGTCTATATAGATTGAACTTTGATCTAATGATTCGTTGAGGGCGTCGGAGTTAATTATGCCTTTGAAAAGGATGTCGACCAGAACATCGTTTGTGAGCAAACGGTCATGGATATCTATTTCGGGGAATTTTTTTTGAGTGTCATCAATAGCTGTAGACGGCTCATCGCTTCTAGCTTTTTGCATGCGCCTGATAAAACCGTCAGGTCTATTTTTTATATCAGAAATGCTGAGGGTGCCAGATTTTACCTCCATAGCGATGCAGAAAAATAAAGACACTAATGCGTTAATGCCTTCAGGTTTTTTATAGTGATGTTCTTTTAGATGCTTGGAAAGACGCTCAAAATCCCAAATTGATTGCTGAAGAATGCGGAGGTTCTTAGCGCTGGCTTGCTTGGCTATCCTGATTAAAATATCTATATGGCTGAGCAATATGCTTCTAGCGTTTGTGTCGGATACTTTGCTTAGGAAGTGGCGCAGCGCATCTTCAATCACGGGCTGGGCCTCTAGGGTTTTTCCTATCAGCTTCTCTCTGGTCTCGATGTAGGTCTTGTTCTCTAGGAGCTTTGACTCGTTAGCAATGATTAGGACCTTGCACCCATCGTGCTCCACAAGTTCATTTATATAGCCTAGAACTTGGTCGGCGGGTAGTTTTGATCGTTCTAGGTCGTCAAAAATATATAGTCGATCTTTTGAAGGGGAAGTTATGTCGCTGAGCTTGATGGCCCCATCAATTCGGCTGTATTTAAGGGCCGCCTTTCCGAGCCTTCCTAATAATTTTACGCCTTTGTTTGTTAGGGCTGGATATATGCTTTGGTATAGGGCTGCGTCAATGTCATCGTAATTGCCGGTGCCATATAGGCTGATGTAGCTGTATTTCGATTTGTCTAGGAATTCATTTAAAATGGGCGGTTGCAGGAGCTGAGTGCAACACGGTTATTGAATTGAAGCCGGAGCATCATGCCGCATCGCCATGGCATTTTGCATGACCTCTCCCATCACCTCGATGGGGCATTTGAAGTCGAAGCGCTT